>JAZUCR010000355.1:0-9813 GCA_045639225.1 Victivallales bacterium | reverse complement strand
GCCTTGTGGTAGGCGGCGATCAGCATGACGCCGGTCAGTTCGCCGTGGGCGCCGGCCATGGGCTGCATGGTGGTCTGGGCGAAACCGAGCAGTTCGGAAAGCATGCGTTCGGTCTCGTAAAGCACGGTCAGGGCGCCCTGGGTCAGCGTGGCGCCGTGGCGGAGCTGGGGCAGCAGCGGATGCAGATCGGCAAAACCGGGGAGCCGGACGACTTTCTCATGCAGCCGGGGATTGTATTTCATGGTGCAGGAGCCGAGCGGGTAGAAATTGGTGTCGACGCTCATATTCATGCGGCTGAGGTTGGTGAAATGCCGGACGGTTTCCTGTTCGGAAACTTCGGGCAGAGCCGCGGTGGCGGAACGGCGCATGGACATGGGAACGGCGGACGACTGCGGGACATCCAAAGCGGGGAGAACGGTGCCGGTGCGTCCGGCACGGCCGATTTCATAGATCAGTTTCACAGGTAGGCCTCCATGGCATTGGCAAGAGCTTTGATCTCTTCGCGGGTTCGTTTTTCAGTGACGGCGATCAGGAGCTGGTCGCGGCGGTCGTGGTAATAGCGTCCGAGCGGGAATCCGGCGGCGAAGCCCTTGTCGATGAGCTTGCCGACGAGTTCGCCGGCATCGCAGGGGAGTTTCACCACGAATTCATTGAAGAACGCGCCGTTGCCGACCGGTTCGACGCCTTTGATCTTGAGCAGTTCGTTGCGGGCGAAGACGGCTTTGGACATGCAGAGGTCGCCGACATTGATGAAGCCCTGTTTGCCGACCAGGGTCAGATAGACGAGCGCGGACAGCGCGCACAGGCTTTCGTTGGAACAGATGTTGCTGGTGGCGTGCTCGCGGCGGATATGCTGTTCGCGGGTCTGGATCGTGAGCACGAAACCTTCCTTGCCGTCGAGGTCGTGGGTGCGGCCGACGATGCGGCCGGGCATCTTGCGCATGTATTGTTTCTTGACGGCCATGAAACCGAGGTAAGGCCCGCCGAAACTGAGCGGGATGCCGAGACTCTGGCCTTCGCCGGTGACGATGTCGAAATCCATTTCGCCGGGGGTCTTGAGGACGGAAAGCGCGATCGGGTAAGCGGAGCAGACTGCGAGGGCGCCGTTGGCATGCGCGGCGGCGGTGATGCCGCTGTAATCTTCCACGCCGCCGAAGAAATTCGGATACTGGACGATGACGCAGGCGGTCTTGTCGGTAAGGGCCTTGGCGAGTTCGTCGAGGTTGGAATCGGTGCCCTGCCCCGCGGGGACTTCCACACGCTCGACATCGAGGTTGATGCAGTAGGTGTCGATCATGCGGCGGAAGATCGGGGAAACGGCGCCGGAGATCACGACCTGGCGGCGGCCAGTAATCTTGACGGACATCATCATAGCCTCGAACAGGGCGGTGCCGCCGTCATAGAGGCTGGCATTGGAAACATCCATACCGGTGAGGCGGCAGATAGCGGTCTGATATTCGTAGATAGCCTGGAGCGTGCCCTGGGAAGCCTCGGCCTGATACGGGGTGTAGGCGGTGAAAAATTCGCCGCGGGAAGTGACTGCATCGACCGCGGACGGAATGATGTGGTCATAGTAACCGCCGCCGACGAAATTCACGAGCTTGGAAGCATTCTTGGCGGAAAGTTCTTCCAGATGGCGGAAGACTTCGTATTCGGATTTACCCTCGGGAATCCCCTCGAGGGACGGATAGGGGAAGCGGATCCCGGCCCGGTCCCACATTTCCCCGATGCTGGAGAAACCGGCAGTGCGGAGCATTTCAGCCCGGTCGCTGTCCGTGTTGGCAATATAAGGCATGATCTTTCATCCTTTCTATAATGAAATTACAGTATAATTAATTTGACATCATTTTCCGATTTTTCAAGTAAAAATCAAGGAAAAAGCGCAGTTTTCACAGTGCGGAAGACAGCGGCATGGAGAGCTGCCGGGGTTTTCCGCGAACTTGAGTGGACGGAGTGGACAAAATGGACATAGTGGACACGCGCACTACATGGCATGGCGCGAGATCTCGGGATTTTTTTTCGAAAAAAAACAAAAACGGACTTGCTTTCCGGAAATGCCGGAGTATTATACGGACACGGTGACCAGGTCACCGGAACGACCGAACGCGGCGGTCAAGGGGAAACCGCGTAAAACAAGGGGGGATTTATGAACCACAAAGTCACATTGTGGGCGGCTGTCGCCGCTCTCGTCGCCGTCACCGTCACCGGATGCTGCAATTGCCAGGAGACCTGTCCTGCCACCAAGCCGTCCGCGCCGCCGACGGCGGAACATCCGAAGAAAGTAACCACGCCGGAAGGACAGGTCATGTGGGTGATCGCCGAATGGGACGCCTGCTGCACACCGTGTCCGGGCAGCAGGAACAAGCCGTGCAAAACCGCAAAATGCTGGCGGACCAAAGACGGCAAGACGATCTGTGTCAAGCCGTTGCACAAATGTCCAAAAAACGGCAAAGGCTGTCCGGCGGCCGAGCATTACCACAGCAAATCGCAGAACGCGGTGATGTGTCCGGAGGAAAATCCCGCGGCGATGAACCAGGACGGCAATTGCTGTTTTGCGGCGAAAGCGGTGCAGAACTGTCCGGCGAACGGCGGAAAAACCTGTCCGGCGAAGGAACATGTGAACATGCCCGAAGGAAAGAAGGGCTGTTCCAAAGCGGACTGCAAAAAGACGCAGACGCAGGCCGGTATCCCGGTGGAACTGGACGACAGTTTCGAAACGGATGAAGTTTTCGAGGTCACCGCAGCGAACTGACGGGACTGCATTCAGCCGAAAAGGGACGCCGGAGTCAGATCCGGCGGCTTTTTTGTGACAGGATCAGCTGTTTTTTTCAGGGTCGTGCGAGGGGAAAAGCCGTTCGGACGGAAAAAAATCAAAAAAAAGTCGATTTTTATTCTCCGGTTTTGCGATTTCTAACTTTCAAAAATCAGGATTTATGCTATTATACCATAGAAAAAAAGAAAAACCGAAATCAGGAGACCGATATGGCGGAAGAAACAACCGTAACTTTCAAGATCAGATACATATTTGCGGGGCTGGCAGTCCTGCTGTTCATTCTTTCCATCCTTACGTATACGAGCACGGACCTTTCCGTGCTGGACGGCGGGATCACCGAACCGATCCGCAACTGGGCGGGCCCGCTGGGAGCGCATATCTCGCGGTTCTTTTTCGTGCTGTTCGGGATAGCGACCTACCCGATCGTGCTGCTGCTTCTGCTGTGTGTGATCCGGAGTTTCATCCCGAAACCGATGAAGCGCAAAGGCTATATCCCGAGTCTGCTGATGGTGATCATCGGACTGTCGGTGATTTTTGCGGTATTTCCGGCCGAATTCGTGACGATGACGGCACGGCTGGGGATCGGGCATGCGGGCGAACCGGAAAAAGCGTTGTCCGGCGGAACCTTCGGCGCCCTGCTCGCAGCCCCGGAGACGGTCGGCTGTCCCGCAGGACTGATCCGGCGGGTGATCGGACCGATCGGGACGAGCATCTGCGCGATCGTCTTCATTCTGTCCGGACTGTTTTTCATCTTCATGGCGGACTGGAAGATCTTCTTTGTGAAGGATCAGAATGCTCCGGCGAAACCGCAGCCCGCTCCGGCACCGGCTCAGGCCCCTGCCCCGGCACTGGCGCCTGCACCGGCTCAGCCGCAGATCGCAGCTCCGGCGGAAGAAAAATCCCTGAAAAAATCACTGCTCGGACTGTTTTCGAAGAAAGATACGCAGCCGGCACCTGACCAGGCAGTGCCCGGAGCCCAGGCTGCAGTTCAGACTCCGGCGGCTCCGGCACCGACATCCCAACCCGTTCAAACAGTCACCACGGCCCCGGCTCCGACACCCCAGCCTGTTCAAACAGTCTCCGCGGCTCCCGCTCCGGCGGCAGGTCCCGAACATGAAGCCGTCTCGGTGACGATTTCCGCGCCGGATCCGCTTCCGGCAACTGAGCATCAGGCGGAACCTGCCCCGGAACCTCCCGCCCAGCCGGCCGCGAAACCCGCGCCCGCTCCGGCAGCTCCGGCAGGCGGTGAAAACCCGGACGATCCGTATTCCCATACACAGAAACAGACCGTGACGAGGAGCACGCGGCGCGAGGTCATGACCCCGGACACCAACCGTCCTTACGAACTGCCGCCGGTCGCCCTGCTGGACAAGCCGAAGGAAAACCGGGGTGAAGATGAAGGCTACCTGGATCTGGCGAAAGTAACGCTCCAGGCCACGCTGGACAGTTTCGACATCAACGGAACCGTGTGCAATACGGTGGTGGGACCGCGCATCACGCGGTTCGAGATCGCGCTGCAGCCGGGCGTCCGGGTGGAAAAAGTCACCCAGATCCAAAACAATATTGCCAAAGACATGCGGGCGGAAAGCATCCGAATCCTGGCGCCGGTCCCCGGCAGCGACACGGTGGGTATCGAACTGCCGAACAAAGTTTCCAATATGGTGTATCTGCGCGAGCTGATGGAATCGGACACCTGGCGGAACACCAAGGCGAATATTCCGATCATTCTGGGGAAAGACGTGTCGGGCCATGTGAAGATCGCCGATCTGGCCAAAGCGCCGCACCTGCTGATCGCCGGTTCGACCGGCAGCGGCAAGAGCGTCTGTATGAACACGCTGATCATGAGCCTGCTTTACCGTTTCTCGCCATTCGAACTGAAACTGATCCTGGTGGACCCGAAATACGTGGAACTGGAAATCTACCGTCCGCTGCCGCACCTGATCACGCCGCTGGTGAACGATCCGACCAAGGTGCCGTATGCGCTGAGGTGGGGCGTGAACGAAATGGAACACCGTTACCAGCAGATGGCGCGGGTCAAGGCGAAAAACCTGGAAGCATTCAACAACCGTCCGCCCGATCCGGAACCGGTAATGGACGAAAACGGGGACCCGATCCCGGAAAAACTGCCGCTGCTGATCATCATTGTGGACGAGCTGGCGGACATCATGATGACGGAAGCCAAGAAAGATGTGGAAACCTCGATCTGCCGGATCGCGCAGAAGGGCCGCGCCGCGGGCATCCATCTGGTGATTGCCACGCAGACGCCGCGTAAAGACATCATCACCGGCACGATCAAAGCCAACCTGCCGACCAAGATTTCCTTCAAGGTGTCAACGGGTATGGACAGCCGCGTGATCCTGGACTGCCAGGGAGCGGAAAAACTGCTGGGCAAAGGCGACATGCTGTTCAAAGGTCCGGCGGGCGAAATGGAACGCATCCAGGGGTCCATGGTGTCCGATCCGGAAATCCAGAAGATCTCCGATTTCGTCTCCTCGCAGGTCGAACAGCATTTCGACACGACCGTGGTGCTGGAAAACAAGGAAGGTGAAGGAGAAGAGGACGACGGCGAAAATTCGTTCCCCGATTTCGAACCGGAAGAAGAAGATAACGGCCAGGCCGATTATCTCAGGAACACGATCAACCGGTATATGCAGCCGGGAGATGACGAAAATATCCGCAAAGCGCTGGAGATCATCCTGCGCGAAAACAAAGCCAGCACGTCGTATCTGCAGCGGCGGATGGGGATCGGTTACAATAAAGCGGCGGAGATCATCGACAAGCTCGAGCAGCGGGGCATCGTGTCGGCACCGCTGGCCGGCGGTCAGAAACGCAATATTCTGATCTTCGACGAACTCAACCGGCCGTCAGAAAACTGAACAAAATGACTCAATAAATAAGGGCGTTGAAAATGGAACAGGATATTGAAAAAAAACCGACGGAGCCGGGTCAGCCGGTGGAAACCGATCTTTTCAATTTGACCAATGAGGATCCACAGCAGCCGGCAGCCGCCGAACAGCCCGCCGAACCTGCGGGGGAACCCGTCGGCGAACCTGAATTCAAAGTGAATCAGGAAGATCAGCCGGTGCATGTCATCAACCCGAATCCGACCGGTGCGGGATCAGCTTTCGATCCGGCCGGGACGAGAAAGGATAAAACGCCGGTCAGCCTGCGGTCCGGAGCCGGAGCCACGATGGGAAATCTGCTGGCGGAAGCCAGAACCGCCGCGGGTTATTCGATCGAAACCGTCAGTCATGAAACCCACATCCGGCACGATTTCATCGAAGCACTGGAAGCCGACCACGCGGACGCCATGCCGAATTATGTTTTCCTCCGGGCCTATGTGCGGGCCCTGATCGAATTCTACAATCTGGATAAAGCCTCAGCGGCGCGGGTCGAGGAGCAGATGGAAACCTTCCAGCCGGAGCAGGATGTTCCGGAAAAACTGGTGGAAGACATCGGACGCGGCGGCCAGATCAGCGAAACCGAAACCCGGCGGATCAAAATGGCCCTGATCTCCGGCGGCATCATTCTGCTGCTGCTGATTTCGCTGGTGGTGACCAGCGTGATCGCTGTAAATATCCGCAACAAACGGATCCAGGCACAGAGGCTCCAGCAGGAAGATCAGAAGTTCGATACCGCGAAGCTGGAACCGCTGGTGCCCCCGCAGCTGCCGCAGCCGCAGCTGCTTTCCGTGCCGGCCGGAGCCAATAAGAAAAACGGCGCCAGATAAACCGGAAGGCAGCAAAAACCGGACCGCTTGCATCTTACAGGTTTCATCCGGCATCTTTTCTGAAAATATCTGCATTTTTTTCTGGAAAAATCATTGATTCAGCTGTATATTACAGATTCACAAGAAAAATGCAGATATATTGATCCATAAAAACGACAGGAGATGTTACAATGGCAAAACTGATGCTGGGACTCCCGAAAGGCAGTCTGGAAGAATCGACCGTGGCGATGTTCGCCAAAGCAGGCTATAAAATCCAAATCAGTTCGCGTTCCTATTATCCGACGATCGACGATCCGGAAATCGAATGCATGCTGATCCGGGCGCAGGAAATGTCGCGCTACGTGGAAGAAGGCGTGCTGGACTGCGGCCTGACCGGATTCGACTGGATTCAGGAAAACGGTTCGGACGTGTATGAAGCGGCGGAACTGGTTTACGGCAAAGTCGGCCGCAATCCGCTGCGCTGGGTGCTGGCGGTTCCCGAATCCTCCGGGATCGAATCGGTCAAGCAGCTGGAAGGCAAACGGATCTCCACCGAAGCCGTCGGCATGACCAAACGCTATCTGGCAAAAAACGGCGTCAATGCCAAAGTGGAATTTTCCTGGGGCGCAACCGAGGTGAAGCCGCCGCGGTTTGCGGATGCGATCGTGGAAATCACCGAGACCGGTTCTTCGCTCCGTGCCAATCACCTGAAAATCATCGACACTCTCTGCGTGAGCACGACCCGTTTCATCGCCAATAAAAAAGCGATGGAAGATCCGGAAAAGAAACATAAGATCGAAAATATCGCCCTGCTGCTGAAAGCGGTACTCGCCGCGGAAGGCAAAGTGGGTCTGATGCTCAATGTGAAAAAGGTCGATCTGGACAACATCGTCGGCAAGCTGCCGGCGCTGGAACATCCGACGATCTCCCCGCTGTCCAACGGCGAGTGGCTGGCGCTCAATACGATCGTGGACGAACACACGGTCCGCGAACTGATCCCCGAGCTGAAACGCTGCGGTGCCTGCGGCATCGTGGAATATCCGCTCAACAAGATCGTGGAGTAAGCCGCCATGCCGGACCGTCAGGAAATAGCCTTCGACGATTTCAATGCGAATCCGTTTCAGCTGTTCGACCGGCAATGGTTTCTGCTGACCGCGGGCGATTTCGCTGCCGGCAAGTTCAATACGATGACCGTAAGCTGGGGCTATATCGGGTTCATGTGGGGCTTTCCGTCTGCCATCGTGGCGGTGCGTCCGCAGCGCCATACTCTGGGCTTCATCCGGGGCGGCGATTCGTTCACCCTGACGGCATTCAGCGAAGACTATCGTGCGGCGCTGCAGCTGTGCGGCAGCAAATCGGGCCGCGACCTGGATAAGATCGCCGCCGCGGGTTTGACGCCGGAAGCGGCGGTTCAGGTCAAAGCACCGGTCTTCAAGGAAGCCGAACTGGTGCTGGAATGCCGGAAAGTCTATCAGGATAAATTCCTGCCGGAAGGTTTTCTCGATCCGATGATCGGCACGAAAGTCTATCCGGGCAATGATTACCATCAGTTCTTCGCCGGCGAGATCGTCCGTATCGCGGGAACGACCAAGTTCAAACGGGTGGTCTGACGCGGTTTCATTTCCCGCTGAAGGAGCAATGATTTTATGGCGGAACGGGTGCTGTGGACCGGCGACAAACTGAAATTGCAGATCGGTGCGCAGGTCCTGTTTCACGATGCCTTTTTTTCGATTGCCGAGAATGAACGGGTGGCGCTGGTCGGCCGCAACGGCTGCGGCAAATCCACCCTGATGAAAGTAATCGCCGGACAGGACACCGTGTCCGACGGCAAGATCACTATCGCCAAAAACCTGCGGATCGCCTATATGCCGCAGGAGTTTACTCTGCCGGGCGGACTCAAGGTCCGGCAGGCGGTCCGGGACGGAGCCAAATGGTTCGATGAACTGGCGGAATCCTATCGCACGCTGAGCGCGAATTCTCCCGAACATGAGCGGGTGGAAAATCTGCTCGATCTCCATGACGCCTGGGATGTCGGTCATAAGATCGATGTGCTGATGGAAAAACTGCATCTGGATTTCCCGGACAAATCCGTTTCGGAACTTTCGGGCGGCGAATTGCGCCGGGTCATGCTGGCGCGTTCGCTGGCGGCCGAGCCGGATCTGCTGCTGCTCGACGAGCCGACCAACCATCTGGATGTGGAAATGATCGCGTGGATCGAAAAGTTCCTGTCGGAATACACCGGAGCCTGTCTGCTGGTCACGCACGACCGTTTTTTCCTCGACCGCGTGGCGACGAGGATCGTCGAGCTGGACCACGGGAGTTTTTATTCCTATCAGGGCTCCTACGCCGATTTTCTGGCCGGCAAGGAAGAACGCGAATACAATGAAGATGTGCTGGAACAGAAACGCAAAAGTTTTCTGCGTCTGGAAGTGGAATGGGTGCGGCGTTCTCCGAAAGCGCGTCTGCGCCGCAACCTCGGACGCATCAAACGGTATGAGGAGATCGCCGCAATCAAAGCGCCGCAGCGGACCGCCGATATCGAACTGGTGATCCCGAAGTCGAGCCATCTGGGCAACCGCGTGGTGGAACTCAAAAACGTCTCCCTTTCCATCGGCGGCAAAAAGCTGATCGATCATCTTGATTATGAATTCACCAAAGGGATGAAAGTCGGGATCATCGGAGCCAACGGCATCGGCAAGACCTCGCTGCTGAAAATGATCACAGGCTCCCTGCAGCCGGATTCCGGCGAGATCTTCCGGGCGGAAACGGTGGAATTCAATTACGTCGACCAGAACCGCGTGGCGCTGCACGATGAAAACACCGTGCTGGACGAAATCGCAGAGGGTCACAGTTATATCAACCTCGGCGACGAGCGGGTCACGATCTGGGGCTATCTGCGGCGGTTCCTGTTCGAAGACGACCGGATCAATACCAAAGTCAAACAGCTTTCGGGCGGGGAACGGGCGCGTCTCACGCTGGCCAAGATCCTGCGCGGCGGCGGCAATTTCCTGATCCTGGACGAACCGACCAACGACCTCGACCTTTCCACTCTGCGGATTCTGGAAGAGGCGCTGATCCATTACGACGGCTGTCTGGCGGTGGTCAGCCACGACCGCTATTTCCTCAACCGGGTCTGCACCCATATTCTGGCATTCGAACCGGACGGAACGCTGATTTCGAACGTAGGGGATTACGACACTTATTACGCGAAGCGTCAGGAAAGGCTGGCGGCCGCCCGGCCCGCCCCGCCGACGGCACCGCAGGAAAAACCGGCTCCGGCGAAACCGAAAAACAAGCCCAAAAACGGTCTGACCTTCAGGGAAGAACGGGA
>JAZUCR010000354.1:0-5634 GCA_045639225.1 Victivallales bacterium | reverse complement strand
ATGGGCACCTCGGTTCCCGGTTTCCTGATGGAAAAAGAGATCGCCTTCCTGGGCAACGCGGTTGAGAAACCGGTCCGTCCGTTCGTGGCGATCCTCGGCGGCGCGAAAGTTTCCGACAAGCTCGCGGTCGTGAAGAATCTGCTGGGCAAAGTCAACACGCTGATCATCGGCGGCGGCATGGCCTACACCTTCCTGAAGGCGCAGGGTCACAGCGCCGGCAACTCCCCCTGCGAACTTGACCAGCTGGATTATGCCAAGGAAATGATCGCCAAGGCCAAAGAAGCCGGCGTGAATTTCCTGCTCCCGATCGACAATATCGCGGCGGACAAATTCGATGCCGAAGCCAACACGCAGATCGTCGGCGCCGACATTCCGGACGGCTGGATGGGACTCGATATCGGTCCGAAGACGGTCGAACTCTATGCGGCGGCGATCAAAGACGCCAAGACGGTCGTCTGGAACGGTCCGATGGGCTGCTTCGAAATGCCGAAATTCGCTGAAGGCACCATGGGTGTCTGCAAGGCTGTTGCTCAGGTCAAGGCCAACGGCGGCGTCTCCATCATCGGCGGCGGCGATTCCGTTGCGGCGGGCAACAAGAGCGGCCTGGCCGGTCAGATGGCCCACATTTCCACCGGCGGGGGGGCTTCCCTCGAATACCTCGAAGGCAAAGTGCTTCCCGGCGTGGATGCCCTGACCGAAAAGAAATAATCAGGTTTTTCAGACGGTTCCCCGTCTCTCCGGGAACCGTTTCCGGAGTATCACATGAAGATTGCGATCAATACCGACTTTCTGGGCGGGACCGGTTCCCCTGAAGCCCGTCTGAAGGCGATTGCCGAGGCGGGGTTCACCCATCTGCACTGGTGTCACCAGTGGAATACCGATTTTTTCTATTGCAGCCCGGAAGTGAAACAATATGCCAAATGGCTGCATGAATTCGGTCTGGAGCTGCTGGATATCCACGGTTCGGCCGGAATGGAAAAATGCTGGTATTCTCCCGTGGAATATGAGCGTCAGGCGGGCGTAGAACTGGTCATCAACCGGATCATCATGCTGCATGAGCTCGGCGGAACCGGTTCGCTGATGATGCATATACCGGCTTTCCGCGACCGTGAAGGTTACGATCCGGCTCCCGCGGCAAGTCAGTTCGAAGCGCTCCGGCGTTCATTGGACGAACTCGTGCCCGTGCTGGAAAAGTATACGGTCAGGATCGCGGTCGAAAATCTGTTTTCCGATACCTTCGAACTGATCGGACGCGTCATGAAGGAATATCCCGAAAAATATTTGGGGATCACCTATGATTCCGGTCACGGCAACATTGCCGAAGGCAAAGGAATGGATCGTCTGGAGCCGTATAAGAACCGGGTGCAGGCACTGCATCTGAATGACAACGACAGTTCGGGCGATCAGCATCAGCCGCCGTTCTACGGCACGGTCGACTGGGAGCGGATGGTGAAGATCCTCGCGGAATCCTCCTACAAGGGGCGGCCGCTGAGTTTCGAACTTGGCATGCGCAATACCCCGTTCTTCGAGAAGGATCTGGAACTGAAACAGAAACCTGAGAACATCCGCGCTTTCCTGGCGGATGCCTATGACCGCTGCGCACGCGTGGTCAGAATGTATGAACAAATCAGAAAATCATAAGGAGATTTTTTTATGGCGAGAAAAGTATTTATTGCCGGCAACTGGAAAATGAACAAGACCGCTGCCGAAACCGTCGAACTGTGCAAAGCCCTGAAAGAAAAATTTGCCGACATCTGCCCGAATTGCGCGGATGTGGCGGTCTGTCCGCCGTTCACCAGCATCTCGGCCGCGATCGCCGAGCTCAAAGGCTCCAACATCAAGGTCGGTGCCCAGAATATCCACTGGGCCGACAACGGCGCGTTCACCGGTGAGATCTCCGGTGCCATGCTCAAGGAAATGGGCGTGGAATATGTGATCATCGGCCACAGCGAACGCCGCCAGTATTTCGGCGAAACCGATGAAACGGTCAACAAACGCCTCCAGGCCGCTCTGAAATACGAGCTGAAACCCATCGTCTGCATCGGCGAAACTCTGGCCGAACGCGAAGGCGGCAAAACCGAAGCCGTCCTCGAAAAACAGATCAAAGGCGCTTTCGCCGGCATCAAGGAATGCTGCTTCAAGAAAGTCGTCATCGCTTACGAACCGGTCTGGGCGATCGGCACCGGCAAGACCGCAACTCCGGAAATGGCTGAAGAAACCCATAAATTCATCCGCAAAGTCTGCGCCGAACTCTACGGCGAAGCCATCGCGGAAGAGACCATTATCCAGTACGGCGGCAGCATGAAGCCCGAAAATTCGCAGCAGCTCGTCGCTCAGAAAGATATCGACGGCGGCCTGATCGGCGGCGCCGCGCTCAAAGCGGACAGCTTCCACGATCTCGTGAAGAACGCGATCGCGTAACTTCCCGTTACGAACCGGAATGCTCAGCGGGACCGAACCCGCTGGGCATTTTATATTTCCTGCTCCCTCGCCGGAGCAAATTCACCGATCCATTTTCAAAACCGATAAATCTGATGAAAGCATTGATCCGTCCAGGTTTGATCCTCCTGGCTTTTGCGGCCGGTTATCTCGTGCCGCAGGCTGCGTCATACACTTTTCTGATCCGGTATTTCCTGATGATTATGCTGTTCATCATTTTCCTGCAGGTGAAAGTTCAGGGGATGCGTCCCCGGAAAAACCACTGGCGGATCCTGATCGCCAATATCGCCATCGGGATCGTTGCCTGGCTGCTGGCCTCGCTGTCCGGTTCCCGCGACCTCGCGCATGCCGCTTTTTTCACCGGGATCACGCCGACCGCCAGCGCCGCGCCGGTGATCATGCGTTTCCTCGGTGGTGACGTGGAATTCGTGGTGACTTCCTTCCTGACCACCAATATCGGCGTGTCGCTCTCCCTGACCGGACTGATCCCGCTGGTCACCGGCAATTTTACTTTGAAATTCCTCGGCAATGTGGCGTGGAACCTGTTCTTCCTGATCGGCATTCCGATGACTGCGGCATTCATCGTCCGGAAAATTTATCCGAAAGCAAAAGAACTGGCTCCGAAGCTCGCCAATTTCTCTTTTCTGTTGTGGCTCACGATGCTGTTTCTGACGGCCTCTTCCGCCTCTGCTTACATCCGCAGCAGTGCGGTTTCCCCGATGATCCTGCTGGAGATTGCCGCCCTTTCCGCGGTGATCTGTGCGGTCAATTTCACCCTCGGTTATTTCCTCGCCGGGAAAGATTTTCCGCGGGAGACCAGCCAGTCCCTCGGGCAGAAGAACACCATGTTCACCCTGTCGCTGGCGATGACTTATTCCGGCCCGCTGGCCGCGCTGGGACCGACTTTCTATGTTTTGTGGCATAATCTCTGGAATGCCGCGCAGATGTTTTTCCATGACCGCCGGAAAAATGCGGATCCGGCTTGCGAAAATGCAAATCCGGGTTATATTGATAAACAAAACCGCGAACCCCGGAAAGACTGAACCTGCATGAATCTGGCATTTACCATATTCCGTTATTTCCCGTTCGGCGGTCTGCAGCTGGATTTCGCCCGGTTTCTGCGGGAAGGTCTCCGCCGCGGCCACCGGATCACGGTCCTGTATGACCGTTGGGAAGGCGAGTTCATCCCCGGCGCGGAATATGCCGAATTGAAATGCCGCGCGCTCTCCAACTGGGGCAGGGCGCTGGAATTCGAGGAGCACGCCCGGTCGTTCTGCCGGGAACATCCTTTCGATGCGGTTGTCGGCTTCAACCGGATGGGCGGTCTCGACTGGTATTATGCCGCCGACAATCCTTTTGCGGAACATGTCCGCCGGAAAAATCCGATCGTCCGTCTCCTGCCGCGTTATCGCGTGTTCGAACGGTTGGAAAAAGCGGTTTTCGGCGCTTCGGAATCGGTCCGGATCCTGTATCTGACCGAGGCGCAGAAGAGTGTGTTCCAACATTATTACGCTACTGCGGAAGACCGTTTCTGCTATCTGCCGCCCGGTGTGGCGCCGCAATTCGTGCTGCAGGCTCCCCAATCTGCCAAGCAGATCCGCAGCCGGATCCGTGCCGAGTTCGAGATCCCGGACCAGACCGTGCTGCTGGTCCAGGTCTGTTCGGCTTTCCGGACCAAGGGCGTCGACCGGGTTCTGGAGTCTATTTCCCGGCTCTCGCCCGAGGCTGAGAAAAAAGTGATGTATCTGATCGCCGGCAACGAGGAGCCCGGCGATTTTCTGAAGCTCGCGAAAAAGCTGGGTGTTGCGGATCGGGTGATTTTTGCCGGTCCCCGGCAGGATGTGCCCGATTTGTTGACCGCAGGTGATCTGATGGTCCATCCCGCCCGGAACGAGGCGACCGGAACCGTTCTCGCCGAAGCTGCGGTCTGCGGTCTGCCGGTCATCTGCAGCGCCAATTGCGGGTATGCTCCGCTGGTCCGGGACGCCGGCGGCATCGTGCTCCCGGAACCCTTTACCGTGCAGTCGCTGACCGATGCGCTCGAACTTTCCCTGTCTTTGCCCGATGCGTTGACCAAGATGCGCCGTGATGCCCGTTCTTATGCGGAGAAAGCCGATTTCCGTCACCGCACGGAAACGTTCTGGAAATTTATCGAGGAGATCCCCCGCCATGCGTGAAGTATTTCTCAATGCCGATTTTCAGCGTCTCTGGCATGACCGCGATCCGTTCCGGGCCGCGTTCGAATTGACCGGCGAAAGTTTCCGCAAGGTCAAATCCCGCCATACTTTCCGCGTCGAAATCGGGGGCAGAGGATATTTCGTGAAACTGCACCGCGGCATCGGCTGGGGTGAATACTGCAAGAATCTGCTGCAGTTCAAATCCCCGGTGACGGATGCCGGGCAGGAATACCGGGCCCTGCTGCATCTCCGCCAACACGGCGTGGACACCATGACGCCCGCCGCTTACGGGTGCGAAGGACCGATCCCGCCGCAGCGGACTTCTTTCCTGATCACGGAAGAGCTGACCGATTGCATCAGTCTGGAAGACTTCTGCCGCAATTGGACCGCCGAACCCCCGCCGTTCAAGGTGAAACGCGCCCTGATCCGGAAACTCGGCTCCATGGCGGGAAAAATGCACCGTTCCGGTCTGAATCACCGCGATTGCTACATCTGTCATTTCCTGCTGCGCAAAGGAACGGAGAACACTGCCGATCCGGAACTGCACGTAATCGACCTGCACCGGGCGCAGATCCGTGCAAAAGTGCCGTGGCATTACTGGGTGAAGGATGTGGCGGGCTTATGGTTTTCCGCGATGGATGCCGGGTTGACACGGCATGATATACTGATTTTCCTGCGGGCGTATTTTCAGCAGGATCTCGAAGCAATATTCCGTGATCAATCCGGTTTTCTCGAAGCGGTGGACCGCACGGCGCGTAAGCTTTATGTGAAAGACCACCGCCATGATCCGCCGGAAAACACCCGGTTTTGAAAGAGTGCTGGCGGTATTTTTTGGTGCTGAGCTTGGTTTCCAGCGGACATCGGTTCACTAGGTTTATTACGATTGGGGCATTTGTCCTCTAAGTCAAAAAAGACTTGAAAAGCTGGTGTTTTCGCATTACTTTATTGTTCACCACAAACAAAAAAAGAAAGGAAAACACCGTGGGACAAAATACACTGTCAAGCCGCGAAATGCAAG
>JAZUCR010000353.1:0-3033 GCA_045639225.1 Victivallales bacterium | reverse complement strand
GTTGCAGCTGAAGTGGTTGCTAATTCATTAGATGATTTAGATAATAATGTTGCTTATAATGATGAGATGTCTAAACCAGAAGATATAATTTATTGGGATAAAATTCAAGGGTCAGATATTATTTATCTTGGCGAAACTGCTGAATTTTTATGACCGCTTTCATTTTTCCAGAACTTTCAAGCGGTATTTCGGCATTTCCCCTGCCGCCTGCTGCAAAAGCCATTCTGGCGATGCCGGGAAAAAATCTTCGTGAATGCCGCCATACTGGCTTCAGCCCGATTCCTTCCACAGCACCTCCAATTTGTTTTTACCGAAATTTGACCGCGCAGCCTTGACTTTTCCGAATCGGCTGTTATCTTACTTGAAAAATCCAAATCAAGGAGCACGACTATGAAACTGAATTTCCGTATCGACTGGGGCTATCAATATCTGTATTCCCGCCGGCATTACCATCCGTATTATCATTGGGACGGACATCTGGAATGTTCCGCGGGGAAGATCAAAAAAGTTTTTCAGCTCGATTATCCGGTGATCTGGTACGGACCGGGCCATTGCGCCAAGGAAACCCTGCTGGATTCTCCCAGCTGGAAAAGCACCACGCGCCGCGGTCTCGCCGGGATCCGGATCGAGGCTGACGTGCCGGAAAATGCCGTTTTCAAACTGGTCACTCTCTCCGGAACTTTTGAATTCAAAGCGCAGGACATCCTGTCGGAAGGACGCATCGAATTTCCGGTCGGACCGAAATATCTGGGCTGCCATGTGATCGTGACCCGTACCGGGTATTACTGGTTTCTGCCTGCCGCCCGGCCGGGGCAATTCATCATCGAAGCCGATCAGCTGGCGTCTTCCAAGGTCCCGGTGCGGGACTGGGCGCGGATGCGCACCGCCTGGATCGCTCCCGGCAAGCAGGCCGAATTCACGGCTGAACTGCCGAAAACCAGCGGTGACAAGGATGAAACGCTGCTGCATGTGGTCGCCATGGCCGCTCCGGAATACACGCCCGAACACGAAAAACAGATCCACGACGATTTTCCGCTGACCTTGTTCTGCGACGGCAAGCCCGTTGCGCAGGGCGTCCACTATTTCCGCAAGCATGACAGTTTCATGCAGCTGCTGGAAGATGTGTGGCTCCGTTTCCCCGCGGTTTCCGGCAAACATAAATTCGCACTGAAGAACAATAACGGCAGATTCTTTCTGCTGGTGACTCGTCTGGTGATGCAGCAGTCGGAACATCGGCATCTGGAATTTTCACTGCCTCCCTGGGCTTTGGCAGGGGAACCGCTGATCGGACGCATTTTCGCGGCGAAGGCCGCCCGCACCACGGTCAAGTGGGAAAAACAGCAGCTCGAACTGAACCTCAAGCCCGGCTGGAACGAATTTCCCTTTTCCATCGCCAAGCCCGGGATCGACGTTCCCGTTTCCACCCCGTCCACGCAGGGCGTCATTCCGGCGGTCTATGCGCTCAAGGATGAAAAGCCGGAAGTCACGGTCGGCTACGACATGACCGTGGTGCCGCATGACGGCAACGGATTCATGGACTGGCTGCTGGATTACACCTGGCGGACGCGTCTGGGCAATCTGGTGGTCTTCCGCTCCTTCCGCAAAGTCAGTCCCGATGTTTATGCCACGGCGGAAGTTCCGGACGATCTGCTGTCCCGCTGGGGCAAATTCTGCTGCGACCATCGGATATATGTGGAAGCCGCCACCAGTTTCGACAGCGGCGCGCTCACGAAGAGCGCCGGCAAAATGCTGCACAGCGTCGGCCGTCACGAATGGCCCGGCGCCGTCTATGCGTTCGATCCCGGTTTCGAATGGCGTTCCGAGGATATGAAGACTGCCATGGAACACTGTCTCAAACGGTTGAAAATCGAAATCGACCGGGCCCATAAAGTCAGCAAGCGCGCCGCGTTCGGCGACGCTTCCGGCGGACACCGTTACTGCTATATGGCCGGCGCGGATTTCATCCGCACGGAAACCATGGTGCCGCATACCCAGCATCTCTGTTCGCAGGCCCGGCCTGCCGCCGAGGCATTGTCCGACGGCGAATGGGGCGTGCATATCGCCATCCAGCATGCGTTCCAGCCCTATTTCGAAACGCATCTCGGACAGTATTTCCTTTCGCTGTTCCAGCCGTGGATGATGGGCGCTTCCATGATTTACGAAGAGGACAGTCTGTTCCTGCTGTTCAAAGAGGAACGGCAGGCGTGGGACGATCTGCTCACCAAGGGCAAACGTGATATGACGCGCGAGTTCTTCCGGTTCGTGAAGACACATCCTCGGAAAGGCGCGCCGACCCGGAAGATTGCGTTCGTGGAAGGCCGTTACGCCGCGCCGTTCAACGGTTTCATCTGCGACACCGATCAGACGCCGGATTATGCCGTGTGGGGTCTCTTCGGCAAGAACGATCCGCTGTGGGGCCACCGCCAGCCGGAAAAATGCCGTCAGCTGCTCGATGTGCTGATGCCCGGCGCCAGCACGCAGCCCCTGCGTCAGGATTACACCAAACGCAGATTCTTCTTCTCCGGCACGCCTTACGGCGATTTCGATGAAGTCCCGACCGAGGCGAAAGCTGACTATTTCGACCGGTATTCCCTGCTGCTGCATCTCGGCTGGAACACCATGATCCAGGAGGATTACGACAAGCTCCTCCGGTTCGTGAAAAAAGGCGGAACGATCCTGATCGGTCTGCCGCAGTTCAGCAAACATGTCCGCCGCGAATTCCTGGAAGACATGATGGATCTGAACCTGTGGAACGACGGCGATCTGCGCGAATTCTGCGGCCTCAAAGTGACCGGTCCGGGCAAATGCTATTCCGGTCAGTGGAATGCCGCCGACCGCGAAGAATTCACCGTTCCGGAGCTTTCCGGCGTGCCGAGCAAATCGCCGGAGGAAGACGGTCCCTGCCGTCTGGCCAAGCTCGAACTGGCGGGCGCCGAACCGGTGATCTGGGATGCCATGACCGGCGAACCGCTGGTCTGCCGTTTCCGCAAGGGCAAAGGCACGGTCTATACGGTCACCGCCTATGCGTATCCC
>JAZUCR010000352.1:0-2238 GCA_045639225.1 Victivallales bacterium | reverse complement strand
AGAGTATCTCCAAAAATTTCTCCAGTATGCCGACCGGCAGTTCGGCGACCGGATCCAAGCCTATGTGCTGGCCTGCGGCGCTACCGATGAATGGTATGATTATTCGCTGGGTACTGAAGATCAGCATCGCCGGACGGCGTGGCGGGAATGGTACCAGAGAAACAATCTGCCGGACCCGGTCGATATTCCGCTCGCTTCGGTTCGCGAGCATATCACTCATGAAAATTTCCTGCGCGACCCGGAGAGCGACGCGCTCGCGCTGCATTACTGGAGATTCTGCAATCAGGCCGTCGCGGACACCATTCTCGATTTCGCCGCCATTACCCGCAAGACGATCGGGCACAAGGCCGAGATCGGCTGTTTCTACGGATACATCCTCGAAAAAGCCGGGTGCGCTCTGGTCTCCTGCGGCCATCTCGATTACGAACGGGTACTGGACTCGCCGGACATCGATTTTCTGATCTCGCCCGGCACCTATTCGGACGCGCGGAAGATCGGCGGCGGCTCCGGTTTCCTCGTGCCCCATGGCACCGCGGCGGTCCGCGGCAAGCGTTTGCTTCATGAATGTGACCAGCGAACTCACACTTACAATCCTTATTTGACTCCTGAAATTACCTTGCAAGTCGACACCGCGTGGCCCGACGAGGCGTCCACAGTGGCAGGACTCAAACGGGAAGCCGCTTTGGGGCTGATCCACCGCACCCATCTCTGGTGGTTCGATATGTGGGGCGATTTTTATCAGGGGGAACGGGTTATGGACACCCTTGAACGGATCCATAAGATCTGGAATGACTATGCCGGTTCTTCCCCGAAAGACCTCTGCCAGATCGCCATGATCGTGGATCCCGACAGCACTTACTATCTCAATCAGGACCATCCGGACATTCTCGAAATCAACCGGGGAGTACGGAATAAGCTGAACCTTGTCGGAGCGCCGTTTGAAGTTTATTCCTTCAATGACATTCCGCAAATCAAAAACTTCACGCAATATCGTTTTGTCGTTTTCACTTCGCTTTTCCATCTGACCCCGGAGAAGAAAAAAATTTTGAAAGAGTATGTGCTGCAAGACGGACGGACCGTTCTCTGGCTGGGACCGGCCGGCATCATCGACCACGAAAAATATGATCCGGAAAACAGCCGCAAATTGACCGGGGTCGCTCCGGACGCCGCCGATATTGCCTGTTGCAAGCAGAAGCTCTGGCAATCCGTTTACTGCCACGATTACCGGAAAATCACTCCGACAGCATTGAAACAGCTGGCAAAATCAGCCGAAGTCCATCTTTATACCGATCAGGAATGGCCGGTCTATGCGGAAGGCTCTCTGCTGGCAGTCCATTCCGCCGAAGGCGGGACGGAAACGATTCGAGTTCCCCGGCAGTCGGGCATGCTTACGGAACTTTTTACCGGGGAGAATTTCCCGATCGAAAATGGCTGTTTCCATTACCATTTTCAAACGCCGGATACAGCATTGTTTGCCATCTCAAATCAACAGTAAGATATTGGCTCAGCAATTACCTATACTGGTATCTGAACGAACCGGACAAGGCGCTTTCGCTCTTCCCATGGGAAGAAATATGACGGCTCAAACCGCTTCGTAGATTCAAGAAGCATTCTGCCCGGCTTCGGGGTCAAAGTTGACGTCGACGAGGAAGATTTTCTTGCCGGAATTGATGTACCGTTGGTAATGCTCTGCGCCAGTGCGATTTCTGCGGTCTTGTTTAGTTTGAACTCGAACACAAAGGCGAAATCCTCATTGCTTGCCACCACGTCATCCCCGCCGTGATTAATGTTCGATTACGCTGTGATGCTGATCCTAAACAGCATGAAAAATCAAGAAAAAGAGCAGAGTGTCACTGTTGCTCATCGTTCGCATCTGGCGCTGGGGAATACAGGTGGCTTCCGCGGAAAGACACCATGCGCGAGCACCGATTTGCAAACAGCCGTTGCCCTTTCGGAATGCCGATGAATTCAAAATTCCTTGTGAATCGGTAATACGTTAAATACTGATTTAAGATAGCTTCATTGGGGGAGTTCCATTAGAAAAACCCAGCGACCGCCTTTATTACCACCTTCTCGCGTCAGGCAACCCAATCCCCGCAGTTTTCGCAACTGCCAGTCAACTCCGTCAATGCTGATACCGCATTCTTTGGCGATTTGTGCAGTTGTGATATACGGAGAGTCCTTGACTAACCGAAGAATTTTTTCCGTAGTTTTTTCCGTAGTTTTTTCCGTAGTTTT
>JAZUCR010000351.1:0-8053 GCA_045639225.1 Victivallales bacterium | reverse complement strand
GGTGATCAGAATTCCGTCAGCACTCAGCAGAGCTTGTTCTTCGGGAACGTTATCTGGAATCGTGCAGTTCTGATCGTGGAAAAAACGGCCGCCGCAGTCTTCGCCGGAATGCCGCGGAATGAACCCGGTCAGCCACAGTTCCGGTGCGATTTCCTTGAATTCCGTGATCCATTCGACGGCGGTGTTTTTCAATACCGATCCGGATTTTTCCGGCATCGAAATATTATGGACCGTCCGGTCGTCATGCAGACTGTAATGACCGTCCGTGATGCCGGGACAGCACCGAATCATTTCAGGCTGGAGCGAGGCGAGACCGCCGGTGTGATCGTAATGGCCGTGGGACAGGATTACCTGCCGGACGAATCCCGTGCTGAATCCGAGCTGACGCAGATTCGGCTCCAGCGCCGTTCCCGCACCGGTATCGAACAGATATTCGCCGGATGCGGTCCGGAGCAGCAGAGACAATCCGAATTCCGCGGTGAAGCCGGGTTCATCCTGAAGATCTGTCACGACGGTGATTTCCATTCCGTTTTCCTTCCTTATCAATCTTCCGGGATCAGGATGTTTTCGGGCTGGATCAGATCCAGTTTTTCACCGGCTGTCATCCTGCGTTCGAAAACCGGACTGGTCGGGGTTTGGATCCGCAGCGTGACATCCCGTGATGCTTCGGCCGTCAGCCGGATCATTCCGTCGTTTTCGATCCGGCCGCTGATCCTCAGTCCACCCGGAGCGAACATTCTCGAAAAGGCGATATTTCTGGTCCGTTTTCCGAAGCCGAAAAAGACGCGGAGAACTCCATCGCAGCTGAAGAGGAACCGGTCCTGGATCGCGTTGACCGTGCCCATGCATCCGTCCATCTGCATGATTTCGCCGCGGATGTCGGCGAAAACTGTAAAACCGCGGGAGTGACTGTCATGCAGGGATCCGCCGCCGGGATTGGTGAACATTTCCTTCCAGATCCGGAGCAGAAGTCCGGCTGTTTCGCCATTGCCGATCCGGGTGTGGATCTGCGATGCCCAGGACATGCACCAGCCGGTCCATTGTCCCATTCCTTTGCTGACCCAGCGGCGGATGCTCGCCGAAATGATGTCCCGCCATTCTTCCGAATAGGGATCGATCACATCGAACGGACAGATCGCTGCGAGGTGCGAATGATGCCGATGACTTTCCTCGAGAAGCAGTCCATCCCAGATCGCGATCTCTCCGTCGCAGATCGACGCACAAGGCAATTTCCGTTCGATTTCCTGCCAGCTTTCTTCCGGTTCCAGTCCGAGGATCTCCGCGCCCCGGATCAGATTGCGGAGCAGACGATGGATCGCCGCCAGCTGAAAACTCGCATTGCGTCCCCACGCATCGATTTTACTGTCGCGGTATTCCGGGGAAACCGAGACGGGCAGAAACAGCGTGCCGTCCGGACCGGTTTCCAGCATGACTTCGTAAACGCGCCAGACGCCGAGCATGAAGTCGTAAACCTGATTTTTCAGATAATCGAAATCGCCGGTGTAATCACAATAATCGAACATCATCATCGCGATCCAGGCAGAGCACGCATGATCGATCGTGCCGCTCCAGAAACTGCCCATGCAGACGCAGCGGTCATCCACCGCATGCGGCAGCAGATAACCATTGTCGATTCCGGCAAAGAAACGGGCGTTGCGGCGGAGTGTTTCTTTCCACGACAGCACCATATCGAAGAGCTGGCGCAGATTGGTGAATTTTCCCGCTTTGTAACCCGGCATGTGACACATCTGGATGTTGATGTTGAAATGATAATCACCCTGCCACGGCGGCAGACGGTCATCCTCGATCCACGGACCCTGCAGACCGGGCACCGCACCGCCGGGATTGGTCATGATGCCGTATTTGTAAAGACCATGCCAATAGAGTTCATCGATATCCGGATCGCCGCTCGAAACCGAGGGTGTGTCTTCCCAGTATTTCGTCCACCATTCCTTTGCGTCAATCTTTACCGTTTCGAATTTCTCGAGGTTTTCCGCAGCGTTTTCGAGATCGGTGATCCCACGCTCGAAACCGAGGGTGAAAGAATTTGTCCCGCGGCGGTAGAACATCGCAAATGACGGATCGGCGGGCATCGGCTGGATGAAGCCTTCCCAGCCTTGTCCTGCCTGTTTCGTCGGTGAGGTGAAGCCACGCTCGGCGAGCTGGTCGTGTTCGCTCAGGTGGAATTGCGCATACCGACTCTGACAGAGCTCCCACGATGATATCAGTTTGAAAGAAAATTTAGAGTCGAATCCGAACCCGGCAAGCACGCTGTTCATCGTCATGTCGGGATAGAAAAGCAGAGTTTTTTCCCAGCCGTTTCCGACATCATAAACGATCCGGGTGAGACCGTATTCGAGCTCCTGTTCATAACGGAGCAGGACCGCAGATTTCGGCAATGTGATCACGAGCCTGCCGACGGGAATCAGCGAGGGCCGTTTGATCATACCGGTCTGGTTCGATGCGAAGAGTTCTTTCATCCTCGCTTCATCGCCGGATTCGAGCGCGGCGCGGACATTTTCGAAGGTCTGCTGCGGCGTCCATTCCATGCCGCCGCGGTGATCCCAGAGATCGGCACATCCGAGGGTGATATTCAACTGATTTCCGGCGCCCCAGATCGTGACCCCGGTTTTACCGTTTCCCAGCATTGCTCCCGACTGGATCGAATCCAGGGGAAAATCGCGTTTCACTGTCAGCATTTTTTTCTTACTCCTGCTTTGTGTTTTTCGGCATGTAATTATACCATCTCATTTCCGTTTTTTCAATCGCCCGATTCGGTTTTTGTCAACGCATCCGAGAAATCATCACGTTTTTCATGAAAAAAAACGATGTTTTCAATCAAAAATCCGCCTCGTTTTTCGCCGCAGGGAAAAAAAATTCAAAAAATGCACAAATTTTTTCAATTCTTGACTTGCAAATGATAATACTTTGTATTACGTTACCGCCAAAAGGAGAAAAATTACTGAATACAGAACGAGAAAATTGACACGATGACACTTTACACGACCGCAGAGAACCATCACGAAATCCAGAAAGAAACGACTCCGTTCTTCGAGCTCATCCACGCTCGCATCATCAATGCGCTTCCCGACTCATCTCCTCTCTCGAAAAATGTTCTTTCCCATCATCTGAATCAATCCGTCGAAAGGATGTCACGATGAAACAACTGGCGACCGTCCTGCTGCTGATGATTTCTCTCTGCGGATTCTGCGCGGAAGTTCTGAATGTCAACTGCACGACGTATCCGGTTTGGCTGCTGACCCGTGAGATCACTGGCGGCGTGAAAAATGTCCGCACCGAATTGATGATCCCGGCGGGAACCGGATGCCCTCATGAATACGTTCTGACGCCGGCCGATATGCGCCGTCTCGGACGGAAAAATATGATCGTGGTGCGCAATGGTCTCGGCCTGGATGATTTCGTTCTCCGTCCGCTGCAGAAAATGAATCCGAAAGCGCCGGTGATCGATGCCTGCGCCGGTCTGAATTCTCTGGAGGCCGAATGCTCCTGCGGTCACGATCACAAACACAAGCATGAACATGGAAAACATTCTCACGATCATGATCATGCAAAACACTCTCACGGCCATGCCGAAGAACATCATCACCACCATCATGAAAATCCGCACTTGTTCGCATCTCCGGATACGGCGTTGGGAATGGTCGGAAATATTCTGAAGGGACTTTGCAAAGCGGATCCGGAACACGCTGCTGAATATCGTAAAAATGCGGCCGTTTTCGAGGCAAAACTGCGTGAACTGATCGCTGCAATGACGGAACTGAAACCGCTGGTCAAGGGTAAAGCCGTTGTCGTTCAGCATGGCGTTTTCGATTATCTGGCACGGGCGCTGGATCTGAAAATCGCAGCCTCGATCCAGAACGAAGGAATCGCTCTTTCTGCCTCGGATATGCGGAAAATGGCGGAGATCATCCGGCGGAAAAAAGTTGCCGTGATTTTTACCGAACCGCAGTATTCGGCGCAGACTGCGAAGACGCTGGCGAAAGAATGCGGCATTGCGGTTTGCCAGCTCGATCCGCTGGCCGGCGGCCCCGCGGATCCGCCGCAGGATCTTTA
Organism: Victivallales bacterium; assembly: GCA_045639225.1. Lineage (GTDB taxonomy): Bacteria > Verrucomicrobiota > Lentisphaeria > Victivallales > UBA1829 > SIG94. Next base: position 3,979 of record JAZUCR010000351.1, on the reverse strand, counting down.
TCTGGTCGTCATGAAGGAAAATCTGAACAAAATCCGGGGTGCATTGACTAAATGAGTCACGACATTCACAGCTGCAATTGTGCGAAGCATTGTGCGATCCGGATTCGAGATCTCGGAGTGCGGATCGGCAGCGTGACGATTCTGGAGAACGTTACGGCAGCGGTGCCGCGCGGCGTCTGCACTGCGATCGTCGGACCGAACGGCGCCGGAAAAACGACTTTGACCCGCACGATCCTCGGTGAACTGTCGCACAGCGGAGTTGTTGAATTCGGTTCTCAGAATGGCAATTTTACGTCCAAGCCGCCGTGTTTCGGATATGTTCCCCAGAAGCTGAATTTTGACCGTGATATGCCGCTGACCGTGCTCGAATATCTTGCTTCCGGATTGGTGCGCCGTCCCGTATTTTTCGGGATCAGCCGGAGTTTCCGCTCCAAGGCTGCGGGCTATCTGGATGAAGTGGAATGCGGCAAGCTGATCGACCGTCCGCTTGGTGCGCTTTCCGGCGGGGAACTGCAGCGCGTACTCCTGGCGCAGGCGCTGATGCAGGATCCGGAAATCCTGATTCTGGATGAGCCGGCTGCAGGAATCGATTTCAAAGGCGAACAGCTCTTGTGTGAACTGCTGGAAAAATTCCGTCGCAAACTCGGTTTTACGCAGCTGATGGTGAGTCATGACCTGTCGATGGTGGCGGCGCATGCGGCGCATGTGATCTGCATCAACCGGACGGTTTTTGCGGCGGGCGAGCCGGACAAAGTGCTGACCGCGGAGGTCCTGCACGGCACCTTCGGTCTGCATGTGGGAAAAGTGGAAATGCCGAAACACGGGGAGGTCTGCGGATGCTGTCATTGATCGATGTCCTGTGCGGCTGGATCGCGCTGCTCCCGTTCGAATGTCTGCAGCTGCGTTTCATGCAGGAGGCGTTTCTCGGAGTTCTGCTCTGTGCACCTCTGGCGGCCGCGGCGGGGATCCAGGTGGTAAACTTCCGCATGTCGTTTTTCTCCGATGCGATCGGACACAGTGCATTTGCCGGAGTGGCGCTGGGTCTGCTTTGTTCGATCAGTCCGGGGATCACGATGCCGCTGCTGGCACTGCTGATCGGACTCGGGATCATGTTTTTGAGACGGTGCAGCTCGCTATCCTCGGACACCGTGATCGGGGTGCTCTTTTCAGCCGTGGTGGCGCTGGGCCTGGCGCTGGCGAGCCGGAATCCGGAAATGGCGCGCGATATGCAGATGTTTTTATATGGTGATATCCTGACGATCAGCATTCAGGAACTGACGACCATGCTGATTCTGTCTGCAGTGTTTTACGTTTTCGAGATTTTTGCTTTCAACCGTCTGATTGCGCTGGGGATCAATCCGCAGCTGGCAAAGACACATCGGATCCATGTGGCGGTTTACGAATATCTGCATGTGGCGCTGCTGGCTCTGGTGGTGATTTTCTGCGTCAAGGCGGTTGGGGTCCTGCTGGTGACGGCATTGCTGATCGTCCCGGCCGCCGCGGCCCGGAATTTTTCGCAGAGTTCAGGAAAAATGTTCTGGATCTCCATATCGATCGGCCTGATATCGGGCATCGCGGGGCTGCTGCTCTCCGCGCAGGACTGGTCCGGAACAGCCGCGGGTGCAGCCATTGTTCTTTGCTCGTGCGTGGTTTTTGTGCTGAGCCTGTTTTACAGCATGTTTTTTCAGAAACGGAAAAATTGATTTTGCAGGAGGCATTCGAATGAATAGACATCAAGGTATATCGATCATTCTGGTGAGTTTTCTGCTGGGCGGCTGTACGGTTGCTCCCAAACCGTCTGCCGAGAAAGCGCCGGCTGCCGTCCCGGCAGCAGGAAAAACCAGCAGGACGGAGAAACCGGCCACGCCGGCGAAACCGGTGATTTCCGATGCGGAAATGCAATATGTCAAAGCACTGCGCGAGCCGGATAAGAAGAAACGGAATGAACTTTTCAAGGCGGCGCGCAAGGCGTTGCTGATCGAGGCGGAGCAGAATAAGAATTACAAAGCGCATCTGCTGCTCGGATACATGGCCGATCTGGGGCAGGGAATGCGTTCGGACGGAATCCAGGCGGCCCGCCATTACCGGGCGGCGGCCGACAGCGGCATGGTGGAAGCAAAAATTGCGCTGGCGGAATTCTGGCGTCGCAACGAGATTTTCCTGGACGAAGCCGTCAAGCAGATTACCAGCATTCCGAATTACGACGAGAATCCCGCCGCTCTTTGCGTGCTCGGGTCCATCTATTATTCCATGTTCGAAAATGAAAAAGGATTTCTGGTCCTGAAGAAGGCATATTTCTCCAAGAACCATACGGCTGCGACGCGCCTGGAAGTTCTGAAGATCCTGCACAATGCTTTCGAAAAATATTTCCGCGGCAATAATTACGATGCCGCACTCAAGGAATTGAAACGTGCCGAAGAACTGGAAACCGGAAATTACCTGACGCCTTATCTGATGGGCCTGGTGGAAATCCGGCGAGGCAAGCTGGACGAAGCGGAAAAACTGTTCAACCTTTCCTGGAAGCGGAATCCCGCAGTCCCGGAAACTTACCGTGAACTGGCCTTTCTGCAGGCCCGCTCCGGCCGTGCCGCCGAAGCCATGGAGAATATCCGGATCGCTTATGCCATATCCGGCAGAAAACCGGAATTCGAGCGGGCGTTCATGGAAATCTGTGTTTTGACCAAAAATCAGGATGCCCTGCTGGCCTTTACCGACCGGTTGATCAAAGCGCATCCCGACCGCAAGGATCTGCGCGTTATCCGCCTGTTCGCGTTCCAGCTGAAACGCGATTATGCCAAAGCCTATGAAGATCTGATGGTTCTGGAGAAAGATCCCAAGCTGGCGAATGATCCGGCGTTTCTGGAGAGCTTTGCCAATGTTTCCTCCGCGCTGGGCAAATACGCCGATGCGATCAAGGCGAACGAGACGATCCTGAAGCAGGGATTCCGTCCGGTTCCGGCTCTCAACCTGGCCGAACTTTTCATCGTGACCGATCAATATGCGAAAGCTGTAAAACTGCTTCAGCATCCGGATTTGAAAAAACAGAAAGAAGCGCTGATCAAGTGTGTGGTTCCTTATCTCGAAGCTTGCGCTCTGCTGGCATCGGGCGAAAAAGCGGATGAAGCTGTCAAACGGTTCAAAGCCGCGGTGCCGGCCTTTCTCAAGGCCAGAAAAGATCCGGGTGAATGGGACGTGACTATGTTCAAAAAATGGCTCAAGGCAGTCAAGCTGTCCGAAGACGTGAAAAAACAGATTTCTGAGATGACCGATGTTTTTACAACGCCGATGGACAAGCCGGTTCCCGCGAAGGCTGCTCCGGCAGAGAAGAATCCTGTTCCTGCGAAAGAAATTCCCGCAGGATCAGAGAAAAGTCAGGATTTGAAAAAGAAGACGGACGCGAATGGTTCGCGTAGAAGATAAACAAGTTTAACCAACAACAGAAAGTGGTGAAACAAATGAAGAAAACCGCCGTCAAGAAAGCCGCCCCGGCTAAGAAAGCCGCCCCCGCCAAGAAAGCTGCAACTGTGAAGAAAGCCGCTCCGGCGAAGAAAGCCCCGGCCAAGAAAGCTGCTCCTGCGAAGAAAGCCGCGCCGGCGAAGAAGGCTGCCCCGGCGAAGAAAGCCCCGGCCAAGAAAGCTCCGGCCAAGAAAGCCGCACCCGCTAAGAAAGTTGTTGCGAAGAAGGCTGCACCCGCGAAGAAAGCGCCGGCCAAGAAGGCTGCTCCGGCGAAGAAAGCCCCCGCGAAGAAGGCTGCACCCGCGAAGAAAGCTCCGGCCAAGAAAGCCGTTGCCAAGAAGGCTCCGGCCAAAAAGAAAGCTGCGAAAAAATAATATTCTCTGAGAATGTTTTTTCGTAACACAGCCGCCGGGCAGCCCGGCGGCTTTTTCATGGTGCGCCCGGCAGGGCGCACGACTAACGGGTGAAAGTCCCGAGGCGGCCCGACAGGGGGAACGTCACAGCGACCGGCAAGGGTGTCCAT
>JAZUCR010000350.1:0-4203 GCA_045639225.1 Victivallales bacterium | reverse complement strand
AATCTGAATCAGAACAGTCCGATGGCGATGGTCCAGCCGTCGGCCGTACCGTCGGTCCGGTATGAGTTTTCCAACCAGTTCGCCAATCAGAAACCAATGTCAAACGTCAATTCCCCGCGCTACCTGCGCAAGGCTGCTTATGCCGCCGATTCCATCGATATGGAATCCGCTTCGTTCGGCGTTTCCGGAACCGAGGAAACCGAAGATATTTCCCTGCTGCCGATCAAGGATTTCACTTTGAAAAAAGGCGAAGTCTGCCACCGCGTGCTGTCCAGCGCGGAAACCTCATACGAACGACTGGTCTACTGGAAGATCCCGGCGAAACGTCAGGCGGACAACGGTTATGCCGTCGGCGGGCCGGTCTCGGTGCCGATGGATGCTCTGCGGTTCAAAAACCCGTTCGATGTGCCGATCACGACCAGTCCGCTGGAAATTCTGGACGGAGGCGTGGTGCTGGCGCAGGTCCGGATCCCGTGGGTGAACCCGAAACAGACTGCCACGGTGGAGATCACCCGGGCGCTTTCCGTGACCGGAAAGATCCTCGAATACGAGGTCCCTGCGCAGAGTCTCGAACGTGCGGAAAAGACCTTCACTTCGCTGGAACGCAACCGGGCGGGGAAGGTCGTCGTCGGTTGGCTGGGCCCCTGGCGCTACCGCGTGACCGACGTTCAGGGTGAGATCCGGTTGAAAAACTACCGGAAACAGCCCGCCCGCATCCTGATCGAACTCGATTATTCCGGCGCGCTGGTGTCCGCGGAGGACGCCCCGAAGGAGACGATGCTCGACCGCTCCGGTTCGGTGAACCCGCGGGCCCGTTTGACCTGGGACATCAGGCTGGGTTCCGACGAGGAAAAGACCATCAGATACCGTTACAATCTTTTCATGAGAAATTGAGTTTTCCACTATTTTTCCCGCTATGAATGATCCGCTGAACCATGCTTTGAAACAATATTTCGGCTTCGACGCCTTTCTGGACAATCAGGAAGAGATCGTCCGGCACGTAATGGAAGGCCGCGATATCTGCGTGATCATGCCGACCGGAGCGGGCAAATCGCTGTGCTATCAGCTGCCCCTGCTGATTTCCGAAGGCTACGGGATCATCGTTTCCCCGCTCATTTCCCTGATGAAGGACCAGGTGGATTCCCTGCGCGAAAAGAATATTCCCGCCGCCTGTCTGAATTCGGCGGTGCCGTATCCGGCGCAGCAGCAGATCCTGACCGATACAGCCGCCGGACGCGTCAAGCTCCTTTATGCCGCGCCGGAACGTTTCCAGACCGGCATGTTCTCCAATTTCGTCCGTGCGTATCCGCCGCGTGCCCTGATCGTCGACGAGGCGCACTGCATCAGCCAGTGGGGACATGATTTCCGGCCGTCCTATCTGCGTCTGGGCGAATACATCGAAACGCTCGGGATCAAACAGGTCTGCGCCTTTACCGCCACCGCCACCGAAAAGGTGCGCGAGGATATCGTGACTCAGCTGCGGCGGCCGGACATGGATCTGATCGTGGCCGGGTTCAAACGTCCCAATCTGGCTTTTTCCGTGGTCGAAGCCGGCGGTTCCGAGGATAAGCTCCGGCTTATCGGCAAATGGCTCGAAAAGGAAAAAGTCCCGACCATCATTTACGCCTCCACCCGGAAAAATGTGGAGCTGCTCCGCGACCGGTTCGGCTGTATCGCCTACCATGCCGGAATGCGCGACGAGGACCGCGCCGAAGCGCAGGACAAATTCATGAGCGAACCCGCGCCCGTGCTCGCCGCCACCAACGCGTTCGGCATGGGCATCGACCGTCCCGATGTCCGCCGCGTGATCCATTTCAATATCCCCGGTTCGATCGAAGCGTATTATCAGGAAGCGGGCAGGGCGGGCCGCGACGGCGAGAATGCCGAATGCATCCTCATCTATTCCTATGCCGACAAATTCGTGCAGGAATTCCTCGTCGATATGAACAATCCCGATGAGGATACTGTTGTCAGAGTGTGGAAAATGCTCGTTCGCGAGGCGAAAAATCAGCAGAACAACCAGCTGGACCTGACTCTGGAACGGATGGCCGCGCGGATCCCGGAACTCAAATCTTCCCAGCAGATCGGCGCCGCGCTGAGCATCCTGGAACAGAACGGTTATATCGACCGGGTCTATACCGCCCGCGATACGCTGACTTTCAAAGTGGTGCCGCCGCTCAAGGATATGCTCAAGGAACATGCGGAGCAGAAAACCCTGCGTTCGATCTTCGTCTACCGGTTCATCCGGTTTGCCAAAGCTGACGCCTCCGCCATGAAAACCTGGGAACTGCCCGAACTTTCCGCCGCCACCGGATTGTCGCTCGACCAGATCAAACGCGTGATCGCCAATCTGGACGGGTCGGTTTTCGAATGCGCCGAACGTTACCGCGGCCGTTCCACGCTGCTGCTCCGGCCCGAAGAGAAAACGCTCGACGACATCGATTTCGATGCGCTGGATTACAAGCGCGAACTGGAACTGCGGCGGCTGGAAGATGTGATCTCCTACGCCAGGACGCGCGAATGCCGTCAGGCTTTCCTGATCTCCTATTTCGGGGAGGAAGTCAATTCCTGGCAGTGCGGGAACTGTGACCGCTGCGAAAAGACTTCCGCCGAGGTCCGCGCCCTCACCGATGCCGAACGCCGCGTGGTCTGGCTGCTGCTCGACGGCGTCAAATTCTACAACGGACGCATGGGCAGGGGACGTCTGAGCCAGATCCTCTGCGGCGCCCGCAGTGTCGAATTGGTCAACCGCGGCTATACCAGCCATCCCCCGTTCGGTTCGCTTAAACAATTCAAGCAGAATGTGGTCCTGACGATCATGAAGGAACTGGAAGCGAAAGGACTGCTGGAACGCTGCGGCGATCCCGAATATCCCTGCCTGGGCGTATCCCGCAAAGGTGCGGAGTTCCTGGCTTCACCCGCCGAGCTGAAACTGTCTCTTCCCCCGTTCGCGAAAGAGCAGGAGGAAGCTCCGGCGGAAGCTCCAAAAAGGAAACTCCGCAAAGCGGCCGGTCCGAAAACCGAAGACGATATTCTTTTCGACCGTCTGCGTCAGCTCCGCGCGGGGCTGGCGGAACAGCGCCATTGTCCGCCTTACATGATTTTCGGCGACAAAGTGCTGCGCGAACTGGCGAAACAGCGCCCGATGTGCGTGCAGGACGCGATGGACATCAAAGGCATCGGCCAGGTGAAGATTCACACGGTTCTCCCGTATTTCCTGCGCGAGATCCAGAACTGGTGCAACGGTCACTGAGCCAGCTTATTCCATATCGACGGTTAAGAGTGCGCCGCCGGGAGCCGCTTGCAGATTTATTTCCTTTGTTCCCGCCGCCGACCGGATCGTCACCGACGCTTTCCCGCAGGAATGCAGTCTGAATTCTGCCGCCTTGCCGTGCACGCCCCGGTATTCCAGATAATTTTCCGGCGCGGTCTCGAGGACCCTGGAGCCTGCCACGGTCAGCATGGCGGGCACGCGTTCGGTTACCTCGTAATCGAAAGTCAGGCCGCCGGCATGGACCGAGACCTTTTTGCGGTTGCCCGGCTTCGTCCAGTCGGTATTGAGCATGAAAAGCTGTCCGCAGCGGGGATCGTCGAACCGCCGCACGCTCCAGAACACTTCGCGGGAAGGATCGTCCGCGAACCAGTCGCCGCGGTTTTCCCCGGCCAGTTTGCTGATCCATGCCGCGGAGAATTTCTGCAGGGCTTCGTGTCCGGGATATGCCCACGCGGTGATGACATACACCTTGCCCTTGCCGTAACGGAAACAGGTCAGCAGCGGCAGCGCCGTGACCGCATCCCAGACGACGACTTCCGCCCCGGCCAGTTCCACGGCCGCCAGACGGCAGGGACCGTCCTCGCCCGGATCATCGCTTGGCATCGCGCTCAATTCGACCTCGGGGACCGACTGCCGCGACGCGCAGTTCCACTGTCCGCTGAATTCATGGCCGGCCGGACCGAATACTTTGATCCCGCACAATTCCGAAAGGTCGCCGCCGCGGAACAGCCGGAAATCGGAGAAATCGCGCTTTTCCTGCGTGCCGAACTGGGGCAGACCGGTCAGCAGCGTGCCGCCTTCGCGGACAAAGCCGCACAGCTTTTCATAATCTTCCGGAATGAGCGTATTCCACCCCAGATTGAGCAACAGTTTGTAACGATGGAAAAAGTCCGCCCCGGCTTCGACCGGAACTTCATCGAAATCTCCGA
>JAZUCR010000349.1:0-5514 GCA_045639225.1 Victivallales bacterium | reverse complement strand
CAGTTTGCGGTAGACTTTGATAAAGGACGACCCTTGTTTTTCCGGCAGGATGGTGTAGGGTTCGAAACGGAGCAGATAACTGCTCAGCAGTTCGGGAAGGTCGGAGGACGCATTGACGGAACTGCCGGTTTTCAGTAAGATATCTTTCCATTGGATTGCATCATCCTGCTGCGAAGACGGGGAGAATCCGGTGCCGGAAGATTTTCCTCCGAGCATATCGGCGAGCGCATCTGCCAGTTCTTGGGGCGTATTGCCGCCGGATTGCAGGAAAGGAACGCCGGCCGCCGCCGCTGCCCGGGCATAGATCTGCATATCCGGTTCGGCGGAGGTGGTAAAAAACAGCGCACAGTTTTTCAGCCGGTCGGTAAATACAGCCGGCGACATGCTGGTTTCCAGCAGATCATCTGCATTCATCATTGCCGCGGCCAAATGGACGCTGCGGTCGGAGTTCGGAAAACGGTCCCGCCCCGCCATGTGCAGTCTGCATCCCGGAAATTTCTGCAGAAGTTTTGCCCAGGCGGACACCGCGATTTCCGCTTCCTGAAGACCGAAATGTCCCAGCCACAACAAGCCTTCCCCCTTGCGGGAAGGAACTTTTTCCTGCCGGATCGGTTTCCATGCCGGGGAAATCACCGTGCCCGGCAATCCGATGGCGGCCAGGAATGTCTGATCCCCGGGATTCAGCACGGCAACCAGATCGGACAGCTCGAAACAGCGTATCTTGGTCATCAGATACCCCAGGGAAGCATCCGCCGGCAGCTGTCTGACGGTCAGGGGAAATGCCAGCAGTTTCAATTTGGAAAAACGGATGCTCAATGCATCGAAAAGCGACCGGGGGGATTCCAATGCCCCATGAACGACCGCATCGATCCCGTATTTCTCGCCCAGTTCGAACCAGAAATTGATTCTGGAAATCAGATTTTCGGTGGTATCCGTCAATCCGGCCGGAATCCGGATCCGGTTTATGTTATCACACAGTTCGGGCAATTCCGCTTCCGGGCTGATGATGGAGACTTCCAATCCCTGACGCTTCCATTCCTCCGCATAACAGAGAAGATGACTGACATATTCGGTTCCGTTGACTGCAGGATCCAGATATAATCCGATATGATGGATTTCAGCGGGATTTCTGTCGCCGGCAAAGGAATTCGGATCTCCCATCAATGCGGCCAGCCGGTCTTCTTTGCCGGCAAAACAATCGATCAGAGTCCGGATCAGTCCCGGGGCCGGATAGTTCCGGAACATATAAACCAAAGCCCGGAGCCGGTCATACTGGATCAGTTTGTGATCCCAGCGGTCCAGCAGTTCTCCGAGAATGTGGCGTTCCTGTATTTCGTAAGCTTCACGGTAACGATCGAATGCGCCCTGTGCCTTCAGAAAATTTTTCACCGCATTCAGCGCGGCAAAAATCGTGCATTTCCGCTGAAAACCCTGATAATCAGTCCGTTCGTAAGTGCTGACACCGATATTCAGACCGTAATAGTAACATTTCTTGAACAGCGGTTCATAATGGGTCGAAAACCAGGACAGCATGGAGTAGAAACAGAAATCTTCCGCCATGATGTAATATCCCGGCGGCAGCGAGGCGGCTGCTTTCCGGCAGACATCCGCCGCAATGCATTTTCCGGCAATATTCCAGCTGTAGAGATATTTGACAAAGGCGGCCTCGAATACTTCTTTCCCCAGCAGTTTCCCACGATACGGATTGATCCGTTTTTCCACTTTTCTGGAAAAATGCGTTTTCTTTTTGTGGCCGATCCGGACGTCAAAACAGAAATGGATCATATCCGCGCCGGTTTGCTTTGCCTTCGCATAACATGCCCGCGCAGTATCGGTATCCAGATAGTCATCCGCGTCCAGAAAAATCAGATACTCCCCGGTCGCAGCTGCGATCCCGGTCAGCCTGGCAGCCAGGATCCCGCCGTTCTTTTCATGGGTAAGGACCTTGATCCGGTCATCTTTCGCCGCGTATTCGGCCAGCACTTCCGCAGCATTGTCGGGGGAGGCATCATTGACGACGATGATCTCGATCTCCTTCAATGTCTGATTCTGAACACTGGCCAGACATTTCGGCAGATAACCGGCAGTATTATATACCGGAATCAGTATCGAGACTTTCGGCTGCGTTTTTGCTGGTTCCATATCCTGTTTCATCCTGTGATCCCGTCCCGGAAACAGGTCCGCACGGAATCAGTTTAGCATTAAGCCGGTAATATAGCATGATTTCTGCGGTTTTCCAATCTCCGAACGGTGCTTTTGCCGATAAATCCCGCAAAAAAAAGAACTCGGCCTGCTGAATTAAAGTTTCTGATGCAGTACCGCCGCGTGTGGAGTACAATGGCAAACGTCTTTTACTGCGCTTGATCCGAATCGGAGAGGATCTCGTCGAACGCGCGGCAGGGGGCGATCCGGAATAATCCGCTCCGGTTGAATTTGCTCCGGTCCGCCAGCAGATATTTCTGTCCCGCACGGTCCAGCACTTTCATCAGCAGACTCGCATGATATTCATGATTCGTCGTCACTTTGTCGTCTCCCACCCCGAAGGCGGAAAGAAACGCTTTGGAGATTTCCAGATATTCCAGCTCGCGCAAGGTGGACTGTCCCAGAAACGAATTGAGCTGCATATCATAACTGCCGCCGAGTCCGATCCGGACATAATGTGACGGATATTTATGGAAATTCTGGATGATCGTCACCGAATTGGTCACGATCGTCAGGTTGGAGAACGAGGATTTTTCCAGCAGCTGCGCCAGATAATGCACCGTGGTGGAGGAATCCAGAAACAGAATGTCATTTTCCCCGATCCGCTTGAGCGCCTGCAGCGCAATGATCTCCTTCCGTTCCCGGTTCCAGCTGAGCCTTTCCTGAAACGGCGATCCCGAGGGGATATTCGAAGCATTCGAGCGTTCCTTCAGCGCGATCCCGCCGTGCACCCGCTGGACCACATCGCGCGCCGCCAGTTCCGCAATGTCCCGGTACATGGTCGCACCCGATACTCGGAAATGGCTGATCAGCTCCTGGACCGAACAGTATTTCTTCTGTTTCAGATAATCCACAATGGCATAAGTCCGCAGTTTTTTCACTTTCCGATCTCCTGTTTTTCCTTGGATATACTATAATCCGGTTTTTCTCATAAAACAACCTTGATTTTGGCAAAATTTGCGAAAAATTGAGAATTTCTCATGATTTATTAAATTCATTTCATGATTTCTCATTTTTCCAGCTTGATTTATTGCCGGTGCGGACTATATTCTTCTGAAAAAGCAACGAACCGGAAGACAAGGTGAAAAATGAAGAAATATGATTTCGTCGGACTGGGTTTCTGCAGCAACGATTATCTGGCGCTGCTGCCGGAGATACCCATCGATAATAAAGTGCAGATGCTGCAGCACCTGGTGCAGGGAGGCGGTCCGGCTGCCACTGCGACCGTGGCCGCGGCCCGGCTCGGCGTGAGCGCGGCTTTCATCGGCATGACCGGCGACGACGAACCCGGCAAATGGATCGTGCGTGATTTCGAATCGGAAAAGGTCTCCACCGAGGCGATGATGATCCGGAAAGGACATACTTCCGCGATCGCCTACTGCTGGATCGATGCCCCGACCGGGAAACGGAGCGTGGCGTGGACGCGCGGCAATCTGCCCGAACTCAAGGCCGAGGAAGTGAACCTCGAACTGGTCCGTCAGGCGAAGATCCTGCATCTGGACGGTCACAATCCCGTCGCCGCGCTGGCTGCGGCCAAAGCTGCGCGTGAAAAGAATATTCCCGTGCTGCTGGATGCCGGCACGCTGCGCGACGGTGTCCGGGAACTGCTGCCGTATGTGACCATCCTGATCGCTTCGGAACTGTTCGCCCGTCAGTATTCCGGTGAAAACGATCTGGACAAGGCGATCTTCAAGCTCGGGGAAGTCGGTGCGGAAGTCACCGGCGTCACCATGGGCAAAGAGGGGTCCATGACGCTGGACCACGGCAGGATCCTGCGCTGCCCGGCATTCCGGATCGATCCGGTGGATACCACGGGCGCCGGCGACGTGTATCATGCCGGATTCGGGGTACGTTATCTGGAAACGCACGACTTGATGGACTGCATGCGTTTCGCCTCGGCGGTTTCCGCGATCAAATGTCTGAAACTCGGCGGACGCGCCGGCATCCCGAACCGGGCGCAGGTCGATGAATTTCTGAAAACACATTGAGATATAAAAATCAACACCAAACCAAGGAGAAGAAATGAGTAATCTCTTGATCCACCTGAACCCGCAGCAGGGTTACAACAACGTGTTCGAACTCGGACAGTATGACATGAAACTGACCCGTTTCGGGATCGTCCAGCTGAAACAGGGCACCGAATGGTCCGCCGATACCGGCGATTTCGAAGCGGCGCTGGTCCTGCTCGGCGGCAAATGCGCGGTCAAAGGCAAAGGTTTTGAATTCGCCGAAGTCGGCGGCCGCAAAAACGTGTTCGACGGCAAACCTTACACCGTATATCTGCCGCGCCATACCGCCTACACGGTCAAGGCCCTCACGGATATGGATTTCGCGCTGAACGAATCCCCGGCCACGCGCGACACCGCCAGACCGACCGTCATCACGCCGGAAATGACCCGCACGATCACGATCGGACGCGATAATTTCTTCCGCTATGCCACGATCATGCTGGATGAAAAATTCGATTCCGAACATTTCTACATCGGCGAAGGGCTGATCCCGTCGGGCAACTGGTCCGGCTATCCGCCGCACCGCCATGACTTCGACAATCTCCCCGATGAGATCGACATGGAAGAAACCTATTTCTACCGTTTCGATCCCGAGCAGGGCTTCGGCATCCAGAAAGTCTATCAGCCGGACGGCTCCATCGACGAAACCTACACGGTCAAACAGAACGATACGGTGGCGATCGCCAAAGGCTACCATCCGCTGTGCGGCGCGCCGGGTTATCAGATGTATTACCTGTGGACCATGGCGGGCGCGGTCAACCGCGGCCTGATCTCCAGCAAAGACCCGGTCCACGCCTGGGTGAAATAATGGGCTGCGATTCCATATTCCTGGGAATCGATTTCGGCACCGGCGGCTGCAAAGTCACCGCCATTTCCGAGGACGGGGTCCTGCAGGGCGAAGCCAGCACGGAATACGTGACGGAATTCGCCCATCCCGGCTGGTCCGAACAGAACCCCGTCGACTGGTATGCGGCGATGTGCGCGTCCCTGAAGAAACTGCGGGACAACGGTCTGGATTTCCGTAAGATCCGCTCGGTCGCGTTCGACGGCTCCACCCATAACGCGGTGCTGCTGGATGAAAACATGACGCCGGTCCGCAAGACCATCATGTGGACCGATCAGCGCAGCGTGGAAGAATGCGCGGAGCTCAAGCGTGAACTTGGCGAGAAGATTTTCCGGACCGCTTATCAGATGCCCGCGCCGACCTGGACGCTGCCGCAGATGATGTGGCTGAAAAAACACGAGCCGGAAATTCTGAAAAAGACCCGTCACGTGCTGTTCGTGAAAGACTATGTGCGCTATC
>JAZUCR010000348.1:0-9173 GCA_045639225.1 Victivallales bacterium | reverse complement strand
AGATTGGTTGGAATCATTATAAAAATTATGTGAAGTATAAATCCTCTTTCTCTGCACAAAGAAATTTTTACTCCACATAATTTTTTACTTATCATAAAATAACGCGTTTGACCAGATTGGAGAGTTTCGCCTTGGTAAGGGGCTTCTGGATAATGGCGTCGAAATGCGACATGTCGAAATTGCCGTTCGTCTCGACATCGGCAGTCTGCGCGACGATCGGAATATGTGCAAACCTGGGATCATTCTTCACTTCGGCGGAAAATTCGGCGCCGTTCATCTCCGGCATCCAGATATCGGAGAGGATCAGGTCGACCGGCTGTCTGCCGAGAAGTTCCACGGCTTCCCTGCCCGACCCGGCGGTGAAGATATCATCGAATCCGATCCTGTGGAAAAGAGCCTTCGCGACATGGAGGTCCAACGGCACATCGTGGACGATGAGGATGCGGATCGGCTTCATTTCGCAGGCAAGGGCTGCCGCTTCGGGTTTGGACTGGGAGTGCGCCATTCCCGCCTGGACGGTCTTTGCCCGGCAGCGTACGGATTTGAGTGTCACGGCGAAGGTGCTTCCCTCTCCGATTTTGCTGGTGCAGGTCAGTTCACCGTTCATGCACACGGCAAGACGCTTGGAGATGGAGAGTCCGAGGCCTGTGCCGTTGTTCACGGCATTGGTACCGCGCAAGCTGGAAAGCTGGACGAACGGTTCCATGAGTTTTTTCTGGTCTTCCTCGGAAATGCCGATGCCTGTATCGGTGACGGCGCAGCGGAGCGTTCCGGTGTCCGCGGAACCGGGATCGGGAGTAAAGGAGACATGAAGCGTGATGGTCCCGTCCTTCGTGAACTTGACGGCATTGCCGAACAAGTTGATCAGGATCTGACGGATGCGGATGTTGTCGACGTCGAGTTCCGGGAGATCTTCCGGAACGTCGGAAACGAGCTGGTTTCGGTTCTCCCTGGCGCGGAAGGAGAAGATGAGCATGACCTCGCGGCAAAGGGCATTGAAATCGGTAAACGCGGTGATGATCTTCATCTGGTTCGCCTCAAGCTTGGAAAGGTCGTGGACGTCGTTGATGAGCATGAGCAGGGCGTTTGCCGAAGAGAAAATGGCGCTGAGGTATTCCTCCTCCTGTTTTTTGGAAACGCCGCCTTCGCGGAGGAGTTCGGCAAATCCGATCACGGAGTTCAGCGGCGTGCGGATCTCGTGGCTGACACTGGCAATGAAGAAACTCTTTGCCTTGTCGGCTGCCTGCGCCTGAGCCAGCGCATCCATGATGAGATCCTGCGCGTGTTTTCTGGCCAGGATGACTTCGAGTATGCGGGCCGTGGTACGCAGCAGCGAAATATCGGTGTCGGAGAAGGTATGGTCGATACCCTCGAAGTTGAATGCGACGGTTCCCTTCACTTCACTTCCGCTGACGATGTTCGAAAGGAAGATCGCCCGGAGGTCGAGTGCGATGGCAGCCTGATGCCAGTCCTCGATCTGGCTCTTCTTCCAGTCGATGGAGCCGATGTCGCTGCAGACGAACGTCCGCTGGTCTTCCGTATTCTCCAGGATGCCGCGGACGCGGGAAAGCGTGCGTCCCAGCATTCGGAAGGATGCGTGCGCATGGGTCGGTTCCACATATTCGGAGACACAGTGAGCTTTCGTACCCCCCTCCTCGTGCCGGATCAGGCAGCTGCGGCTGGCACCGAGAATTTTGCAGACGGTTTCCAGCGTGCGCTGGATGCTCAGATCGAAATCGTTCTCGCCGATAATATCCGCCAGCAGTTTGTTGATGACTCTCCGGTTCTGCAAAAGCCGGTGCATGTCCGTGACGTCGTTGGCCGCCGCCAGAAGCAGACGGTGTCCGCGGGCATCCTTGAACACCCGCATGATGGTCTTGACATAACGGAGCTTCCCGTCACTGTCCGGAAGCTCGCCTTCGATCTCAGTAAGGCCGTCCGTTCCGGTCGTGGGAATGTTGATCTGGTCGGCGAAACCCAAGGTCGCGGCATCGCGGAAGAGATCGCGGTCCGTCTTGCCTGCGATCTCATCAGGCGAGATGTTGAAGAATTTGCCAAACGCCTTGTTGCACAGGAGGTAGCGGAATTCGTCATCGAGATCCTTCACCGTGAACATGATGGGGATCGAGTTGATGGCGGTATTCCACAAGGCCTGAGTATCTTTCAACTTCAGAATGCTCACCGCGAATTCGGTCACGTCCTGCACGATACCGGTCACCGCGTTCGGGACACGCGGATCGAGCGAGAGTTTCATGCGGTAGTAGCGCAGGTCATCGGCCGAAGAACCGACCCGGAACGAGAACTGCACATTCCCGTTCATCTCGCTCTTTTTTTCGAACAGAGCCCGCATATTCTGCTTGAAGATCGGAATGTCTTCCGGGTAAACCCATTGTTCCTCGAGGAGCGCTTGACCGTTCTCATCCACGGGCCACAGTTCGCAAAGCAGGTCGGAGCCGGTACGTATGCACGTGTCGAAATTGTAATGGAACGAGGCGAGACGGGCCAGTTGGGATGCGTCTTCCAAGTCGGTCAGGACAGCCGTTTTTTCGTTATAGGCGGTCTGTGCCGTCTGCAAGGCGGCCTCGAGTTCCTTCTGCTTCTTTTCGAGCTCCTGCCGCAGATTGGCTTCCTGCTGTCTCTGCTGTTCAATGGTCTCGGAATGTTCCTTCAGCTCCCGGTTGAACGCCTCCAGTTTCCGAAGGCTGGTCCGGTACCAGATCAGCGATATGCCCGCCGCGACCAGAATTGCTACTGTGAGGAGGACCAGCAGGATATGTTCCTGGAGAAAATCCATCAGGGTAAAAGAATTCATCCGCCCCGCAAAGGCATACGATGTGCCGCTGATGAAATCGTGGTCGAGCATCGTCAGGCCCCGGTCCATCAGCAGCATGAGTCCGATATTATGCTCCGCGAATGCCATGCGGAATTTGAAAAAGTTTTTGGCCCGCTCCGCACTGATGGCACGGTATTTGATCGGTCTCAGCAGAGCTTCCGTGCGGAATGAATTCAGGAAAGTCCCGTCCGATGTCCCATCCAGCAGTCCGTCGAGACAACCGTAGATATCGTTGTAAAGCACGATCTTGGAGGAAGGATAACAGTCTTTGCAGTAATAATACTGCATCATATTGTGTCGGTTGACGCCGATCCGTTTTCCCTTGCCGTCCCCGAATGCGTGCACATAAGCGACATCGCTGGTAAGCGTCGCAAGGACCTTGCCGCCGATAAGGCGGTAATCCTGTTTGACGGAACCGCTGATATAGGCGGGAAGCATCAGGTCGACTTTTCCGGATTCGACCGCCTTGTAGCCCTCCACCTGATCGTCGTAACAGATGAATTCGACCTTCAGTCGGTTTTCCAATTTCAAATTCCGGATGATCTCCCGGATCGCTTCGATGCCTGCGCCGATGGGTTCACCTTTTTTGTCCTTCGCGGAAAACGGAAGATATCTGTCGAAAAAACCGACCCGCAGCACTTTGTGTCTGGCGATCCATTTTTTTTCTTCGACAGTCAGGTTGCTGCTGCGAGTGGTTTCGGAAAAATACTGATCCTGAATGCGGTGGAAATAATGGAGGTCATTGGTCAGGATCCTGCGCAGTGCGGAATTCATGTCCTCGATCAGATCCGGTCTGCCCTTGTTGGTCACCAGAAAATAGGACGATGAACCGATTTTTTCAATGGCGGAGAGGTTGTGCTTTGCCACGATGCTGCTCTCCAGATCGAGATCGATCTTGCCGGCATACAGGTCCGCCTCCTTGTCCGGAATGTTTTTGTATTCGCGGATCTTGATTTTCACATTGTTTTTTTTGCACCATTTATGCAGAAAATCGATCATCATCGACCCGCTCGTGACACCGACGGTCTTGCCGTTCATGGTTGCGGGATCACCCGGCACGATCGATTTGTTTCCCGCGGATGCGTAAAGAAAATAGTATTCCATTCCCATCGGCTCGATCGGAAACAGAACTTTTTTGGCGCGTTCCTTCGTGTAGCTGATTTCGTAGGCCAGGTCGACCTCCCCGGAAAGAAGCTTATTCAGGCAGTTTGAAAAATTGCCGCACGGAACATATTCCAACTTCCACCCGGCATGGATCGCGACCATCTGAATATACTCATAAGCGTAACCGGCTATCGGTTTGCCGTCCTCGCTCAGAACCATCAGTCTGTCAAATGGCATACAGGCGACCCGGACTACTTTTTTAGGACTTTGTTCCGCGCTCGAAAGGGATCCTGACAAAAGAAAAAACAGCATGCAGAAAAGCATGACGGCACGATGCACACAACTCCTGTGCGATCGAAAAAGAATACTGACTGACATTTCGTACATCTTCCTGATTGAGAAAACTCAAATTCTCCTCCGATTCATAGCACCTTGCTTCATGAACCGGTCTGGAATCTGTAATATACTACATTTCCTGTCAATATGCAATATTAATTCCGGTCCATTTTGAAAGTTTTGTCTATATTTTTCCTGAAAAACAAGTTCTTCGCATCCGCAGATTTCAGGAAAAAGCAAAATCTGCCGACCCTGTTAAAATGAAGGTGCAGAACGCAGATCGTTGTCCCGCCGGTCACCAATGCGGAACCTGTTTTGCAAAATCCACGGGTGCAAGGTTTTTGTACAGCAATAAAAAAAACTGAGATCCGAGGAAAAAGTTGATTAATAATTCACTCTGAAAGGAAATTATTCCTGGTTTTTTTATGGTCCGACCGCAGTGCTGCAGGGGAATCCCATAACAGAGGCGAATGCGGTTTATCTTCTTCTTCTGACATGGGTCCGGCCGCGCCTGACGTGTCTGACAGTGTGGTGGCGGTGAGACGACCTGAAACTTCTGTGAGACGACCTGAAACTTCTTGATGAAGAGTGCTTATTGAGCGCGAAGGTGGCACGCGGCAGACTTTGGGGAACTGCGCTATGGCGTTTTTCCCATTCTTTCAATCTTTTTTCCCAGAGTGTATCGTGGAAAGAGCGGTTATAATTCAGCTGCCGGTTTTTTCCCGATATTCTCCCGGAGGAGCTGTTCTGTTTTTTGCTGGTAGTCCGCTCCGCTTTGACTGGTTCATCAAAGCCGAAAAAGCTTTTTACTTTCCCAAACATCTTTTTGGTGTCCGACATCAGGGAAGAGGTTTCCGATTCAGAAGATCCTTTCGCCGAATCCTTGCCGCTGGCGGAAACCGTGCAGAAAATTAAAGTCAAAAAAACTGCAGTGATCAAATTTCTCATAGTTTTATCCTTCTTGACAATTCTTCAAACAATGACACCACAATATACATTTGAAAAAACGAAATGTCAAGGGTGGAAAAATAATTGTTGAGCAAAATCGGGGCCGGTCTGTCATTTTCATTCATAGACGCGGCTGCCAAAAGCCGGCAAGCGGAATGAGTCAAACGTTTTCGGCAGCCGCGTCTTTGATACGCCAGAACGCAAAAAAATGCATCGTTTTCGGATTCCGCAGTTGCTTTTCATGGGAATCGCGTTATATTTCATACTGTCATTTAATGGAGAACCGGCCAAGGGACGCAATCTGCCTGGTTCGAATATACATTAAGGAGAAAGATATGAAAAAAATATTGACGACGATGTTGACCGCGGCGCTTCTGGGAGCGTTCTCCGCAAAACCGGATGATGCCGAGGCTCTGTATCAGAAAGCTGTAGGTTTTCCCGATCGGGAGGATTATGTTTCCGCGGTAAAATACGGGCGCCTCGCTGCGGATCAGGGACACGCAGAGGCACAATTCGGTCTCGGAGTATGCTATGCCAATGGCTACGGAGTCAAGAAGGATCCCGCCGAGGCGGCAAAATGGTATCGCAAAGCCGCGGATCAGGGGGTCGCGGATGCCCAGAACAATCTCGGATTGTGCTATGCCAACGGCAATGGCGTCAAGAAGGATCCCGCCGAGGCTGTGAAATGGTTCCGTAAAGCTGCCGACCAGGGGCTCGCAGATGCCCAGTTCAATCTCGGAATGGGTTATGAATCAGGCAATGGAGTCAAGAAGGATCCGGCCGAAGCGGTCAAATGGTATCGCAAAGCCGCCGAACAGGGGGTCGCGGATGCCCAGAACAATCTCGGATTGTGCTATGCCAACGGCAATGGCGTCAAGAAGGATCCGGCCGAGGCCGTGAAATGGTATCGCAAAGCTGCTGAACAGGGATTTGCGGATGCCCAGAACAACCTCGGATTGTGCTATTACGAGGGCAAAGGCGTCAGCAAGGATCTGGCCGAAGCGGTGAAATGGGTCCGTAAAGCCGCCGACCAGGGCCTCGCGGATGCCCAGCTCAACCTCGCGGCAGGCTATTATTATGGCAGAGGCGTCAGCAAGGATCTGGCCGAAGCGATGAAATGGCTCCGGAAATCCGCAGAACAGGGCAATGCCGAAGCCCAATTCTATCTTGGCACATTCTATTCTTCCGGCGAAGGTGTAAAAAAAGATCCGGCCGAGGCTATGAAATGGCTTTGCAAAGCCGCCGAACAGGGATTTGCGGATGCCCAGTTCAATCTCGCGAAATGCTATTATTACGGTAAAGATATCGGCAAGGATCCGGCCGAGGCTATGAAATGGCTTCGCAAAGCCGCCGAACAGGGTCATGCGGAAGCCCAGTTCAATCTTGCCGCGTGTTACTATTATGGACAGGAAGTGAAAAAGGATCCGGCCGAAGCAGTGAAATGGCTTCGGAAATCCGCGGAACAGGGATTCGCGGAAGCCCAATTCAATCTCGCGGCGGGCTATTATTATGGCAGAGAAGTAAAAAAGGATCTGACCGAAGCGTTGAAATGGCTTCGGAAATCCGCGGAACAGGGATATGCCGAAGCCCAATTCAATCTGGGGTATTGCTATCAGAACGGCGAAGGCGTCAAAAAGGATCTCGCCGAAGCGGAAAAATGGTATCGCAAAGCTGCCGGCCATGGTAATAAAGATGCCAAAGACGCCCTGGATAAACTGAAAAAGTAATCCCCTGTGAAAAGGGAACAGTTTATCATAACTTGACGTTTTTCGGGAGAATAGATCCCGACCGGCCGGTCGGAATTTATTAATTGTAGGCCTCTCCGTCCCGAAAAAAACAGTCCAAGCATTGTTCGCACCTAACCGCCCACCAGTTTACCCGTGCATCCGCCGACGCCTGATCGACTATGGGGAATTGCGCGGCAATAAAAAAGCCCTGTCCGAAATCAGGACGGGGCGATGAATCAAAACTGGGGTGGGGGTTTTCTTTCCGAAATTCGCCTTCACCGGAGAGAGCTCAACTCTCTTCTGATATCGGTTTTTATTAACTGCATTTCCCTGTTTTGGCGACCGCCTTCCTCAAAACGTGTCGGAGTTAATTTGCTCAGCACCCAGTACTGCGTTAAGGCGGATTTGAACCAAACCTGAAACTGCTCCGGAAGCTGGCGGCTGTTTCGCCCCGTTTTTCGCCTCTTCGACGGTTTCTGACATAATTCAGACCTCCTTTACGCAGGAAATCTCGGGAAGTTGGAAGATTTTCAATTTCAAATACTCACGATCCCGGAAGCCGTAAGCCTGCCGGATCAGCCATCGGATCTTGTTATTGAAACCTTCCGTGGATGCGTTGGTCAGATGATGAAAAGTCCAGTAGGTCTTGATCCCTTCCAGATTGTTCCGAATGGTCCGAGCCATGGTTTTCAGTTCGGGGATCCCGGTTTCCTCAGCCAGGCGGCACCAGCGATGAAAAGCCACATCGGCATGCCAGGAGTCTTGAGCCGTCCGGTAGATGCTTCTCAAGGTCTCCTTAAACATCTATGCATCAAAGAGTTCCCTGAACTGATCCCGGATATTTGTCTGGATGCTTTTAGCGTCTTCACACAAATCTTCATGGTCCTGCAGAAAGATAAAGCGCAAGCCCTTGAACTGGCTCCGCTGCGTGTCATCCAGTCATGCCGTTACCCGTCGCCGGACAGCATCGAGTTTTTCATTCATCGATTTGATTACATGAAAATGATCGAAGACGATTTTGACTTCCGGAAAATGAGTCTGAAACCAGCTGGAATATGCGTTGGACATATCCATCGCAACAGCTTTCAATTTGCTCTTTTTCAACATTTTCAAAGCACCGTCGAGCGCGGCGATTCCCTTTCCTTCACCGACATATAACACCGCTCCTGATTCCAGGTCGCGAATGACCGTGATGAACTTCTGAGCCGCCGTGCGGCTGACATAAATCTCATCGATTCCGATCATTTTCACCTGGGCCGCGGAGATTTTGGAAAACTTCTTTTTCAACTGTCTCTTTTCCAATTCCTTGACCGTATGCCACCGCAAGCGGAAATAGTTCGAGACCGCTCGAATACTCATGTGCTGACGCAGTTCGAGAATGGTCCGCTCGAAGGATTTCGTCAGCCTCGCTTTCGAATGTGACAGAAACGGAATATGTTCCATGCTGCGTCCGTGACAACGGTGACAACAGATCCGATGCATGGCATGACGCAGATATACTTCCCGGCAGATTCCCATCGGCACGCCGCGGATCAGTCGTTCTCCCAGCAATTCCGCAAAGACATCCTTCGACCCGCATTTCGGACACCTTTGTTCAGTGCGTTTCAGCTCATAAAATGCTTTTCCCTCAAAATATTCCACATGTTTCTGTTGAAATCCGCGGACTTTCTGCGTATAGTACAAATTGATCGGCATTGGTTTTTCCTTTTTTGTTTTTCGCTAATTCAAAAATAGGACCCAATGCCGGTCTTTTTTCAAATTCGTTTTTCTTCTTTTACTCTTTTTTCCCTCATTTCCTGTCACAAACCGTCGAAGAACCCGTTTTTTTCGAATGGAAAAATGGAGTTCACCGTTTTTTTGCCGCAGCCATTCGACCGGAAAAAGAAAAAAAGAATAGAAAAATGTTTGCAATTCGACCGTGTCCATGGTAAATTGGCAATCGGAAAAACAACAGCAAAGGATACTGATGAAGGATTCCGATTTAACTTATTATGATGATCTCGAAATTCTCATGGCGGAAGATATTCCCAGGCAGAATGCTTCCTGTATGGACCGGCAATTCACCTATTACGGCATCCAATTCGTCTATAGAGGAACGATAAAGCTTTCCATTGATAAAAAAGCCTTCGAAACGGCTCATGGGCCCGTGGTGTTTTTTACCTATCCGGGTGTTCCCTTTTCCTACCGGTGTCCGAATCCGCAGGGTTTTCGCTCCCAGGCCTTCG
>JAZUCR010000347.1:0-15598 GCA_045639225.1 Victivallales bacterium | reverse complement strand
TTCACCCGCATGCGGATTGATCGCGGCAATACCGATTCGCGGTTTGTTTATGCCTTCGGCCAGAATCGCATCCCGCAGCAGTTCCGCCGTCCGGATGATCCGGTCGAAAGTGCAGCTCTGCGGAACTTGGGCCAGGGCTATGTGGGTAGTGACAAAAGCGATCCGCAGATTCCCCGCCGACTGCATCATGGCGAAATCCCGGACTCCGCAGATTTCCGCCGCCAGTTCCGTATGACCGGTAAAACGGATGCCGTTCAGGCAGACTGCCGCTTTATTGACCGGCGCGGTGACCATGGCATCGATTTTGCCGGCAAGTGCATCCTTCGCCGCCCGGACGACCGTTTCATAAGCGGCCAGTCCGCATTCGGCCGAAAGCACCCCGTCGGCGCAATGCGGGACTTCGACCTTCGTTGCCTCCACCAGTTCATATGGAGAGAGAGACTTTTTGCAAAACCTTCCGACCGCATCCCGGATTACCTCGGGCGATCCGTAGATAAACAGTTCCGCCTCTTCGGCGAATTCAGGGTGAGCCTCCAGCATCCGGACAATGATCTCCGGTCCGATGCCGGCCGGATCACCCATGGTCAAGGCAATTTTCGGTCGACCCATGCAGGTTATTTTCCTTTGGCCTTAGCCGCATTGAACTGTGCTTTTTTCTCTTCCAGCAGCAGCCCGACCCGGTCGGTATCGATCGGGAAGTAGTTTTTCCCTTTCAGATACTCCAGAAAATTCAGCCAGTCCTGATGATTCCAGGCGCCGTTCTGTTTCTTGACGAAGTTCATCGGGATCGGTGATCTGGAAAGTTTCCGGATGTTGGCTTCTTCAGGTGACAGTTTGACAGTCATGGCAGACTCCTTTCTTTTGATGGTTTCCCGGGGAAACCGTTTCCCCCTTCAGTAATTATGGTAATTTACACCGTTTTCAGATTTTTGCAAGTTAAATAACCCGGAACTCCCGTTCAATTCTCCTTGCCCATCCGGCGGATTCAGTTATTTTGTCCAATAAATAACCAAAAAGTTATTTTTTGTTCTTTTTCAGCTTGAAAAACCATTACCAGCGTGTATATTGAAATTCAAATTCGTCAAACAAGATTGAAAAGGGAGGATTCCATGACTTGGTTGGATTGGGTGATCGTCGTCATCCCGCTGCTGATCGTATTGCTGATCGGGTTGAAATCTCAACAGTATGTCAAAAGTGTGGCGGACTTTCTCGCCGCGGGCCGGGTGGCAGGCCGTTATGTGATCTGCGTGGCCAGCGGTGAAGCCAGCATGGGACTGATCTCCCTCGTCGCGATCTGGGAAAAGTATTACATGGTCGGGTTCGCCATCAACTTCTGGAGCACGGTCGCGGCGCCGCTCGGTCTGCTCATGGGACTCACCGGTTACTGTACCTACCGGTTCCGGGAAACCCGCGCGATGACCATGGGACAGTTTTTCGAGATGCGGTACAACCGGTCGTTCCGGATCTTCGCGGCGATCCTCCAGTCCTGTTCCGGCGTCATCAACTATGCGATCTTCCCCGCCGTCGGCGCCCGCTGCCTGATGTATTTCCTCGATCTCCCGGTCCATTTTTATATCGGCAGCTGGAAATTTTCCACTTTCGGCCTGCTGATGCTCATTTTCCTCAGCATCGCGGTCTGGATCGTCACCATGGGCGGACAGATCACCATCATGGTCACCGACTGTGTGCAGGGACTTCTCGCCTATCCCTTCTATGCCATCGTCGTGGCCTATATCATCTACCGTTTCTCCTGGGATGGAGAGATCGTTCCTTCCCTGATGAACCGTCCGCCCGGAAAAAGCATGCTCAACCCGTATGATGTCAGCCGGCTCAGCACGTTCAACCTGTTCTATGTGTTTGTCGGTGTCTTTTCCAGCGTCTTCAACCGGATGGCATGGAGCGGTTCCCAGGGCTACAATGCCGCGGCGAAGAATGCCCATGAACAGAAAATGGGCTCCCTGCTGGGGACTTGGCGGAACGGTTTTTCTTATACCATGTATACCCTCCTCGCGGTGGCCGCTTTCACTTATATGAATCATGTCGATTTCCGGAAAAACTCCAACTCGGTCCACCGCCAGCTCGCCGCCAAGACCGTGGAAGAAATCGCCGACGGCAGGCGTTTCGACACGATCCGGCCGGAACTCAATGCCATGATCGACAAAGGCGAAGTCACGCCGAAGATGAAAATGATCCTCCGGAAAAGCGGCAAATTCGACGTCTCCAAACCGCTGGAACCCTCGCAATACAAGGAAGCTGCCCAGGCGGCTGTCGCCACCGTTGATAAGGCCAAGGCCGGTACGCTCGGCACCATTTATCAGCAGATGCTGGTTCCCGTCGCCGTCCGCGAAATGCTCCCGATAGGGATCACCGGCGTGCTTTGCGCCCTGATGATCTTCCTGATGATCTCCACGGACACCACCTACATGCATTCCTGGGGCAGCATCATCGTGCAGGACATCATCCTGCCTTTCCGCAAAACCCCGTTCACTCCGAAACAGCAGCTGAATCTGCTCCGCTGCATCATCGCCGGCGTGGCGGTGTTCGCCTTCCTCTTCAGCTTCTTCTTTGCGCAGATGGATTACATCCTGATGTTCTTCGCGATCACCGGTGCCATCTGGCTGGGCGGCGCCGGACCGACCATCGTGCTCGGCCTTTACTGGAAACGCGGTACGGCTGCCGGCGCTTTTTCCGCGCTCGGCGCGGGTTCTTTCCTGGCGGTCGGCGGCATCATCTGCCAGCAGACCTGGGCCAAGTATCTTTATCCCGCTCTGGAAAAATATGATCTGGTCAGCAGTTTCAGCTGGTTTTTCGAAACCGTTTCCGCTCCTTTCAATCCCTACATCGTCTGGAAAGTGACTCCGGAACGCTTCCCCGTCAACTCGCAGGAGATCTACTTCATCGCCATGCTGGTCTCCATTATGCTGTATGTGACCGTGTCCCTGATCACCTGCCGCCAGCCGTTCAATCTCGAACGCATGCTCCACCGCGGCATTTATGCTGACAGTGAGACCAAGCCGAAGATCCCGTGGACCTTCAAGTCCGCTTTCTCCAAGATCATCGGCATCGACGCCAATTACACCCGGGGAGACAAGATCCTGGCCTGGTCGGTTTTCCTCTGGAGCTTCGGTTACGGGTTCTGTCTCTGCTTTATCGGCATCATCATCTGGAACGCCATCTACCGCTGGCCGGCTCACTGGTGGGCAATCAAATTCCATATCACCGCCGTGCTCATCCCCTGTATCGTCGCGATCATTTCCACCATCTGGTTCTCGATCGGCGGCACCATGGATCTCCGCCGCCTGTTCAAAGCTCTGGCCGCCAAGCATGATGACTTCAGCGATGACGGACGCGTTCATCATCCGCAGGAAGATGAGCAGAAATAAGGTCCCTGCATGAAGATCGGCATCACCGGCAGCGAAGGGTTCATCGGCACCGCATTCCGTCGCTATCTGGCTGCGCTCGGGGAGAGTCCCGTGATCTGTCCCCGCAGCGCTTTCGAGCGCCCCGGAGAAATGACTGCTTTCTGCGGTTCCTGCGAGGCCGTGGTTCATTTCGCCGGACTGAGCCGCCATCCCGACGGCAATTTTCTGCTCGAGACCAATCTCCGTTTGACCTCCGCCCTGATCGACGGACTGAAAAACTGCGGCAGCCATGCCCATGTTTATTTTGCGTCGACGACTCATGAACAGCGCGATCTGCCGTATCACGAATCCAAACGCCGTTCCCGCCGGATGCTGGAAACCTGGGCCGCGGATACCGGCAATTCCTATACCACCTTGCTGATGCCCAATACGTTCGGTCCGTATGCCCGGCCGTTTTTCAACAGTGTGGTCTCCACTTTCTGTTATCAGGCGGCGCACGGTCAGACTCCGGACCGGATCGATCCGGCGGAATTGAAACTGATCCATGTCCGGACCCTTTGCCGGGAGATCCTGCGGCTCATCCGCCGGAATGCTCCGGGTGTTTCCGCCGTTGAGATCCCCCACGAATATGAGATCCGGCTGGACCGGATGTGGGAAATCCTGCAAAATTGGCGAGGACAGCTCGCCGCAGGGAAAACGCCGCTGCCCGCGGATCCGTTCGAGACCGATCTGCTGGAAACTTTCCTTTCCTACTGCGAATAACGCAGGAAATATTTTTTCTCCCTGTCTCTTTTCACTTGAAACCATGCCTTTCACGGGGTATATTACCCCTTATCAAAATAAATAATAATCAACCATGGAGATCAGATATCATGAGAATGTTCTCCAAAATGCTGGTCCTCCGGATAAGTCGTTTATGAAGACGGATATCTCTTCCAAATCAGATCTCAGCACCATATCAATAGAGGAAGCCATTCCGCCGCTGATGAAACGAATCGGAATTTTTATTCAGCAGCAGGACTGGAAAGCCGCAACTGATTACTGTGAACGGGTTTTGGATCTTGATCCCGGAATCAGTCAGGTTTATATCTATAAGGTTCTCGCGAATCGTCGGATGTCCGATGAGTCGGAACTGAGCAGAATCAATGCTTTAATGCTTGATCCGAATTTTCAGCTGGCTTTGCGTTTTGCCGATGCCGGAGAAAAAAAGCGCCTGGTCCGGATTCTGAGGACAATTGCGGAAAACATCCCTGTCGAACGAGGAAATTTGAGAGAAATCGAAGCCATCCTGACCGTTTCCCGGGAAAATCAGAATGAACCGGAATTTGCCGGAATATCCGCTCTTTTACGCAGGAGGATCTATGAATATGTCAGCTTGGAGAATCATCCCGATCCGGAAATGGCGGCAAAATTTCTGGCTCTTTTCCCGGATGATAAGGATTTTCAGCAAATCGGACTTCTGCTGGATCTGAAATCCTGGCTTCAGACCTCCGAAGAATGCCGGGAGGAAGAAGCCTTTTACCGTTCCCAGGCGGAAAAAACCGGGGATCCTTTCTGTCTGAAGCTGGCGGAGGCGTGCAGACAACTCGGCGGCCAGCTTAAAGTTCAGGAAATCTATCGGCATGCCGAATCTCTGATGAAGAAAAAGTTTTTTCCCGCCGCGACTGCCGAATATGAACGGATCCCCGATTATTCCGATGCTGCGGAAAAAGCCGCATCCTGTCGGAAGATCCGGTTTTTTACCGTTTGTTCTCTGGTCGTCTCGATTCTTGCGGTCGGAGTTTTCCTCATTTACAATTACAATGAAATCGGTGCAAGTCTGGGAATTGCCGACTGTCAGTTTGGAAAGGCGGAAACTCTGACGTCGCAAGGCCGGGCGGTCGAAGCGGTATCCTGGTATAAACGTGCGGCAAATCAGGGAAACCCGAATGCGCTGATTAGGCTGGTCCGGTATTATATCTCCGGAGGCGAGTATTCCCATGCGGCCGAATGGGCGGAAAAAGCTTGGCGGAAAGACCTGCAGTTAAGTCCTTTGGATTTGTTTCTGCTTGGCCAGAAAACTTCAAATGCCAAATGGTACCGCCGGGCGGCAAAGAAAGGCCATGTCAAATCCTTGCTGGCACTGGGCTGTCAATACGAAAAGGAAAAACGCTATGCTGAAGCGGCTCAATGCTATAAACGTGCCGCTGAAAAGAATTCGGCCGAGGCTCAGCTCCGGCTTGGGGATTGTTATTACCACGGGAATAGCGTGAAAAAAGACCTGATGGAAGCGTTGAATTTATATAGATTTTCTGCAGGGAAGAATTTCGCCGAGGCTCAGCTCCGGCTTGGGGATTGTTATTACCACGGGAATGGCGTGAAAAAAAATCTGAAGGAAGCGGTGAAATGGTATGGACTCGCCGCGGAAAACGGCCATTCGGAAGCGCAAATCCGGCTCGGATACTGTTATTACCACGGGAATGGTGTGAAAAAAGATCTGACGGAAGCTTTGAAATGGTTTATCCGCGGCGGAAAAAACGGAAATGCCGCTGTTCAATACCTCCTCGGAAACTGTCATTCCAACGGCATCGGCGTGAAAAAAAATGAATCTGAAGCGGTGAAATGGTATCGTCTGGCGGCGGAAAAAGGCCATTCCGAGGCGCAAGTTCATCTTGGAAATTACTATAATTATGGCTGGGGTGTGAAAGAGAATCGTGTTGAAGCGGTGAGATGGTATCGTTTGGCGGCGGGAAAAGGAAATGCTGATGCGCAATATCATCTTGGGGGTTGTTATTGTTTCGGCTGGGGCGTGAAAGAGAATCGTGTTGAAGCGGTGAAATGGTATCGTTTGGCGGCGGAAAAAGAAAATGCTAATGCGCAACATTCTCTGGGAAATTGCTATAATTATGGCTGGGGTGTGAAAAAGAATTATACCGAAGCCGTGAAATGGTTTAGACTCGCCGCGAAAAAGGGACATTCCATGGCAAAAGACTCTCTGGATCTTCTTTCTATCTATGGTGATGCTGATACAAAACGTGCACTGAGAGAACTCGGCAAGGAATGATTTCGGCCCGCGAAAGCTGAAAATTCCGTTTTAAGGATCACCCGCCCGGGGATTTCACTTGAAACCTGTCGCTTCACGGGGTATATTACCCCTTATCAAAATAAATAATAATCAACCATGGAGATCAGATATCATGAGAATGTCCAAAATGCTGGGCCGCCGGATCAAGGAAGATCCGAAAGACGCTAAAACCATCAGCCATAAATTCCTCGTCCGCGGAGGATATATCCGCGGCGTTTCCGCGGGGATCTATTCCATGCTCCCCCTGGGCATGCGCATCATCGAAAAGATCGAAGCCATCATCCGCGAGGAAATGAACCGCATCGACGGTCAGGAAGTCAAAATGCCCGTCGTCCTTCCCGCCGAACTCTGGGAGGAATCCGGCCGTTATCAGACCGTCGGACAGGAACTGCTCCGCTTCAAGGACCGCAACGACAAGCCGATGATCCTCGGCATGACCCATGAAGAAGCCGTCGTGCATCTGGTCCGCACCGAGATCACCAGCTACAAACAGCTGCCGATCATGGCCTATCAGCTCCAGACTAAATACCGCGATGAAGCACGTCCGCGTGCCGGACTGATCCGCGTGCGTGAATTCACCATGAAGGACGCCTACAGCTTCCATACCAGTCAGGAAGACTTGGAAAAGTATTACGAACGCGCCCACGAAGCCTATGAACGCATTTACAAGCGCGTCGGCATGAAGCATGTCGTTTCCATCAAATCCAATTCCGGCATGATGGGCGGCAATGTCTCCCACGAATTCATGTCCATTGCCGACTGCGGCGAAGACACTATTTTCCTTTCGCCCGACCTGAAGAGCTACAAAGCCAACCGCGAGATCGCCGTTTCCGCGCTGAAATTCGAGAAGACCGAACCGGAAAAGCCGCTGGAAAAGGTCCACACCCCCGGACAGAAAACCATCGAAGACGTGGCGAAGTTCCTGGGCGTGAAAGCCGAACAGACCGGCAAGGCGGTGTTCTACGCCGGACCGGACGGCAAGCTGATCTTCGTGCTGATCCGCGGCGATTTCGAGGTGAACGAGACCAAGCTGCAGAACCATCTGGGCATTCCGGAACTGAAGTTCGCCAACGACGATCAGATCCGTGCGGCCGGGGCGGTTCCGGGCTTTGCTTCCCCGGTCGGCATCGATCCGGCCAAGGCCGTGATCGTGGTCGATCCTTCCGCCGCCGGGACCTCCAATCTGGTGGTCGGCGCCAATGAGACCGATTACCACTACATCAACTTCAATTACGGCCGCGACCTGAAGGATGCCGACGTGGTGGATATCGCCGCCGTGCGCGAAGGCGATCCGTGTCCGGTCACCGGCCAGCCGCTGCTGATGAAACGCGGCATCGAAGTCGGCAACATCTTCCAGCTCGGCACCAAATATTCCAAGCCGATGAACTGCAATTATCTGGATAAGGACGGCAAATCGCATCCGATGATCATGGGCTGTTACGGGATCGGCGTCGGCCGCACCATGGCCTCCGTCGTGGAAGATTCGCACGACGATTACGGACCGGTCTGGCCGATGTCCATTGCCCCGTATCAGATCCATCTGTGCGCGCTCAATCCGGACAAAGACGGAGTCGGCGCCGCGGCGGAAAAACTCTATGACGAACTCAACAAGCTCGGCGTGGAAGTTCTGTTCGATGACCGCGGCGAAAAAGCCGGGTTCATGTTCAGCGATGCCGACCTGATCGGCATTCCGTTCCGGGCGATCGTCTCCCCGAAGAGTCTGGCGCAGGGCAAGGTCGAATTCAAACTCCGCACCTCCCGCGATGCGGAACTGCTGCCGATTGAGGATGCCGCAAAACTGCTCGCGGAAAAAGTCCGCGTCGAACTGGAAAAATACAACATCTGAAAGTGGGTTCATCATGTGGAAATATACTGAAAAAGTCATGGATCATTTCCTCAATCCCCGCAATGTCGGTGAGATCGAGGATGCCGATGCCGTCGCCGAAGTCGGCAATATCACCTGCGGCGATGCGCTTAAAATTTACCTGAAGCTCGATGCGGAAGGCAAGATCGTCGAGGCCAAATTCAAAACGTTCGGCTGCGCCAGCGCCATCGCTTCCTCTTCCGCTCTGACCGAACTGGTCAAGGGCAAGACGCTCGAAGAAGCCGCCAAAATCACCAACAAGGACATCGTGGCGTTGCTCGGCGAACTTCCCGAGGAAAAAATGCACTGCTCCGTGATGGGCATGGAAGTGCTGCAGGCCGCGATTTCCGATTACAAAAAACGGCACGGCGAAAGTTACGAAGCAGTCGAATCCGAAGATGACCACGAAGGCCGGATCGTCTGCAAATGCTTCGGCGTCACCGATACCAAGATCCGCAAAGTCGCGCTCGAAAACAATCTGCATACCGTCGCCCAGATCACCGATTACACCAAGGCCGGCGGCGCCTGCGGACGCTGCCTCGATGAGATCCAGCAAATCCTCGACGGCATCTGGCGTGAACAGTCCGCTGCGAAAGCCGCTTCGGCGGAAACCGTTTCCAAGGCGGATGAATTCGCCAAACTGACCGTGGTCCAGAAGGTGATCAAGGTCAATGAAGTGATCGAAAAAGAGATCCGTCCCGCGCTCGAACGCGACGGCGGCAGTATCGAACTGGCCGACATCGAAGGCAATGTCGTGAAAGTCCGTCTGAAAGGCCGCTGCGCGGCGTGCCACAATGCCGGTCTCACCCTGAAAAAACTGGTGGAAGGCAAACTGCGCGAATTCGTTTCCGAGAACCTTACGGTCGAGGAGGCTTGAATCATGAGCGAAGCGGAAAAAGTCATCTATTTCGACAACAACGCCACGACCGCCGTGGCACCGGAAGTGTTCGAGGCCATGACGCCGTTTCTGACGAAGCTTTACGGCAATCCGTCCAGCATTCATCATTTCGGCGGTCAGGTGATGGCGCATGTCGATACTGCCCGGGAACAGCTTGCGGCCCTGCTCGGCGCGGCTCCGACCGAGGTCATTTTCACCTCGTGCGGCACGGAAAGCGACAATGCCGCGATCCGCAGTGCCATGCTGACCTGTCCCCAGCGCGACAAACTGGTGATCTCCAAGGTGGAGCATCCTGCCGTGCTGAATCTGGCCAAGGATCTGGAACGCCGCGGCTACCGTGTCGGTATCATCCCGGTGGACGGCAAGGGCCGTCTGGATATGGAACGCGCCAGGGAACTGATCGACAACCGGACTGCGGTGGTTTCCGTGATGTGGGCGAACAATGAGACCGGCAATATTTATCCGATCCCTGAACTGGCCGAACTGGCGCACCG
Organism: Victivallales bacterium; assembly: GCA_045639225.1. Taxonomy (GTDB): domain Bacteria; phylum Verrucomicrobiota; class Lentisphaeria; order Victivallales; family UBA1829; genus SIG94. Next base: position 5,916 of record JAZUCR010000347.1, on the reverse strand, counting down.
CAACGGCGCGCTGTTCCATACCGATGCGGTCCAGACGGTCGGCAAAGTGCCGATGAACCTGGCGGACAGCCAGATCGATTTCCTGAGCCTTTCCGGACACAAACTGCATGCCCCCAAGGGCGTCGGCGCTCTCTACGTGCGGCGCGGCGTGCGGTTCCGTCCTTTCGTGATCGGCGGACATCAGGAAAGCAATCGGCGGGCCGGTACCGAAAACGTGGCGTCCGTGGTCGGGCTCGGCAAAGCCGCGGAACTTGCCAAAGCCAATATCGAAAAGGAAAACAGCCAGGTCCGCGCCTTGCGCGACAAGCTGGAGCAGGGGATCCTGAAATCCGTTCCGTCCGTGCGTGTGAACGGAGATGTGGAACACCGTCTGCCGAATACCGCGAATATTTCGTTCGAATACATCGAAGGCGAATCCATTCTGATGCTGCTGGATATGTTCGGGATCTGCGCGTCGAGCGGCAGTGCCTGCACCACCGGCAGTCTGGAACCTTCCCACGTCCTGCGGGCGATGGGCATTCCGTATACTGCGGCGCACGGGGCGATCCGGTTCAGTCTGTCGCGTTACAACACTATGGAAGAAGTTGATTTCGTGCTGGAAAAACTGCCGCCGGTCATCGCCCGGCTGCGTGAGATTTCCCCCTACTGGAACCAGAAAAAAGGAGAATGAGCTTTATGAAAACGATCGTATTCGGAGGAACCGGCTGGCTGGGTCATAATGTCGTCCTTCAGCTGCTGGAGGCGGGTCATGATGTGACCATCTGCAGCCGCGGACAGAAAAAACTGTTTCTGGACGAAGTTGCCAAAGTGAAAATGATCCAGGCGGACAAGAAGGATGAAGCCGCGGTCAAAGAGATTTTCAAAACCCGTTACGATCTGGTGATCGATACGGTTCCCACGCTCGACAGCATTGCGCACATCCGGAAATATGCCGGCGATATCAGCCAGTATATCCATTGCAGTTCCACCGGCGGCTATGCACCGCTGCCGTTCGTGCCCTGCGATGAAACCGCTCCCTACGGCGGATTCGAAAAAACCAGCGGCTGGGCGGCCAAAGCGGCCTATGACAACGAGGTCATGCGTCTGTTCCATGAAGAAGGTTTCCCGGCCACCGTGATCCGGCCGTGCTATATCACCGGTCCGGGCATGCTGCCGCTGGACAATCAGGGCGGACGCCGGAAGGATTATATTTCCGATATTCTGGCGGAAAAAACGCTGGATGTGCCGGACAACGGACTTTCCCTGCTGCAGCCGATCCATGTGAAGGATCTGGCATCCTCATTCCGGCTGGCGGCCCAAACGCACCGCAGCATCGGCCAGATCTACAATATCTGCCTCAGCCATGCCGTCACCCTGATCCGTTACCACGAGATCAATGCCGCCGCTCTGGGTAAGAAAGCGCACCTGAATTTCATGTCCGTGGATGACATGCTGAAAAAATATGCGGGCAATATCCATGAAACGGGCTTGCGTTTCCTGGCTACGCACATGTGCTTCACGATCGAAAAGGCGATCCGCGATCTGGGTTACCAGCCCCATTGCACGCCGGAAGAAGCCATTGCCGAAACCGCCCGCTGGGCCGCCGAACAGATCTGATCACTGACAGCTGATTACTTGCAACTTGTAACTTGTGGCTTGTAACTTGTTACTGATTGAGCTGCTTGCGGTTTTTCTGTTCGAGTTTTTTGCGGTCGGCAGTCATCAAGCGGCTCATTTCGCGTTCGGCGGCGGCGATCATTTCCTCTTCCGGAGTACGGAGCGAATGATTTTTCTCTTCAGAGAAAAGGTTCATCAGCCGTTCGAACCAGGGCAGACGTTTGCGTTTCAGTTTCCGGAGTTCCTCGTGGACCCGCAGTAAATGCTGCGGCGGGTCGCGGTGACTGCCGATCGTCAGCGCGGCCCGGTAATGCAGTGCTGCTTTGCGGAAATGTCCCAGCTGCATCTGGCAGCGGGCGAAATACACCCGGTAAAGGATATTGGTCGGGGCCAGCGAAATCAGTCTTTCATACATTCTGGATGCGGTGCGGAATTTGCGTTTTTCGAAATAATTGCGCGCTTCCCGGCTGGTCATGAAAACATACGTTTTTTCCAGATCGCGGAAAAAAGTGAAGAGCGTGGTGTTGCTCGGCGGATCGTTCCCAACGATCAGCTCTTCCAGAGTATCGTCCGCCTCGGTATCCATGATGATTTCCCGTTCCGGAATGATCGTGTAGGCAGGCCTGGAAAACAATGCGGCATCGTACTGCCGCCGTTTTTCCGGATCGGAAAGCGTGACGAATGCCTCGACCACCAGCTTGAATTCCTCGGCCTTTTCCGGCGCATTGCCGAACCGGTCCGGATGGCATTCACGCGCCCGCTTGTAATAGGCTTTTTTCAGTGCGGAAAACTCGCATTCCCGCGTGATCCCCAGTATCTCGTAATGATTCATGACGCCCCTTTCATGGGATATTATAGCATAAATCTGAAAAAAAACACGCTTTTCAGGTGAAAAAATCGGAAAATTGCACTATATTACCGTCCATGAAGTCAAAAACGGAGTCGGATCGGTAAAATGCCGGATGATTTTTATGATGTGATCGTGATCGGCGGCGGGCATGCCGCCTGCGAGGCTGCGTACGCTGCCGCCCGCCTCGGCGCGTCCACCCTGATGCTGACCATCAACCTGGACCATATCGCGCAGATGAGCTGCAATCCCTGTATCGGCGGCATTGCCAAGGGTCATGTGGTCCGCGAGATCGACGCGCTCGGCGGCGCCATGGGACAGATCGCCGATGCGGCTTCGATCCAGTTCCGGATGCTCAACCGCACCAAAGGTCCCGCCGTCTGGTCTCCCCGTTCGCAATGCGACAAAGTTGCATATCAGCGCGCCATGAAACGGCTGCTGGAACAGACGGAAAATCTGACCATCCGTCAATCCCAGGTGACTTCGTTCCTGCTCGACGGCGATGCGGTCTGCGGCGTGGAGACCGAATTCGGCGATCAATACCGGTCCAAAAGCGTGGTGGTCTGCACCGGCACTTTTCTCGCCGGGAAACTGCATTTCGGCCTGAAGAATTTTGCCGGGGGACGTGCCGGCGATCCGCCGTCCGTGGCGCTGGCGGCCTGTTTCCGCGAGCAGCTCCATCTGCATACCGGCCGCCTCAAGACCGGCACGCCGCCGCGTCTGCTCGGATCCACCATCGATTTTTCCGGTCTGGATGTCCAGCCCTCGGAGGAATGCGAGGAACGGTTCAGTTTCTTCCCCGACGATTCGGTCCGGCCCGCCGCCGCCAACCACAATATGATCTGTTATCTCACGCATACTGATTCCCGGGCGGCGGAACTGGTCCGCGCCAATCTGGACAAGGCCCCGATGTACAACGGTCTGATCCACGGCATCGGCACCCGGTATTGTCCTTCCTTCGAGGACAAGATCGTGCGGTTCCCCGATCATGAACGGCATCACATTTACCTCGAGCCGGAAGGCGAATATACCGGCGAATATTATCTGAACGGCCTCTCCACCAGTCTGCCGCCGGAAGTGCAGCTGGCGATCCTGCGCACCATTCCCGGACTCGAACACGCGCAGGTCACCCGTTATGCCTATGCGATCGAATACGATTTCGTGTTTCCCGAAGAACTCGACCGCACACTGCACGTCCGCAAATGGAAGGGTCTGTATCACGCCGGACAGATCAACGGCACCAGCGGCTACGAAGAGGCCGCGGGGCAGGGGCTGCTCGCCGGACTCAATGCCGCACGCTATGCCGCCGGCAAGGACGGTGTCGAACTCGGACGCGACAGTTCCTATCTCGGCGTGCTCGCTGACGACATCACCACCAAGGAGATCGTGGAACCCTACCGTCTTTTCACCAGCCGCGCGGAACATCGTCTGAGCTTGCGGCAGGACAATGCCGACTTCCGGCTCTGTCCCCTGGCTTACGAATGGGGATTGCTGCCGCAGGAAAAATACGACCGTTTCCGCTCGTATGCGGAGAAGTGCGAAAAGACCGAAGCACTGTGCCGCTCCATCCGTAAAGAGGGCCGTTCGCACTGGGACCGGCTCAAGGACTGCAAAGGCGACTGCGAGGCCGATCCGCCGTCCTTCGACCCGGCGGAGATCGGACTGGATTTGACGCAGTTCACCGACCGGCGCGTCCTGCGGGAACTCACGATCCAGGCGCATTACGAAGGCTACATGCGGCAGGAACAGCTGGCGATCCAGAACCTGCGCGCGCTGGAAGCCTGGCGCATCCCGGCGGATTTCGATTATGCCGCGCTGCCCGGACTGCGCAATGAATCGCGGATGAAACTTCAGAAGATCAGACCCGGAACCCTGGCGCAGGCGGGACGGATCGACGGGGTGACCCCCTCCGAGATCTCGCTGCTCCAGGTCTTCCTGATGCGGGAAAAGAAAAAACATGAGTGAGACCGGTACCAATTCGCAAATTTCCTTCCGGAGCGACACGCTGAAACGTCTGCTCCGGAAAAAATCCGCCTGCGCGGCTTTGCTGATCTGTCTGCTCTATCTCGGCATGGCGGTTTTTGCCGAAGGCTATGGCATCTGGTGCTCGGCGAAAAATATCGAACCGGTTTACCAGCGCCGCCAGCTGAATGAACGTTTCGAGCCGCCTTCCGCAAGACATTGGCTCGGAACCGATTATCTGGGCCGGGATGTTTTCCTGCGGGCGGTTTTCGCCTCGAAAACGGCGGTGAAAGTCGGCGTGATCGCCTCGCTGATCTCCGCCCTCGTCGGTGTCACGCTGGGGATGCTTGCCGGTTATTACGGCGGCAAAATGGATGATTTCGCGGTCTGGATCTACAGCACGTTCGCTTCGATGCCTTCACTGCTGTTCATTCTCGCTTTTGCCTTGCTGGTTTCCAAAGGCTTTCTTTCGCCGACGCTCGAAAAAGGTTTTGCCCTGCTGGCGAAAGGTCTGCGGACCGAACCCGGCATGCTGGCGGTCTACCTCGGGATCGGTCTGACCGGCTGGGTGTCCCTGTGCCGGGTGGTGCGCGCCGAAGCCATGAAACTGCGCGACCGTCAGTATGTGCTGGCCGCGCGGGCGATGGGGTTGAGTGACTTCCGCATTCTGACAAGGCATATCCTGCCCAATCTGGCGCATCTGATCATCGTCTATTTCACCATGCGTTTCGCATTCGCGGTAATGACCGAAGTGATCGTCAGTTATCTGGGGCTCGGCGTGCAGTTCGAACCGAGCTGGGGCGTGATGATCGCGGACGGACAGGAACGTCTCTGGCGGGGCATCTGGTGGGAAGTCGGCGGCGCCACGGTTTTCATGTTCATTCTGGTGCTTGCGCTGAATCTCCTCGGCGATGCGCTGCGCGATGCGCTCGACCCCCGTCTCCGGACCTGATTTCCCTTTTTTCCAAGTTCCGGCTTGACAATGAGTTGTTATTGAACTATATTAACACCAACCGGTAACAAAGGGGGTGCTCAATGCTCAAAGTCTATGCCTGGAATGTCTGTCCGCACTGCAAGAAAACAGTGGATTGGCTGCAGACTCATAAGATTCCGTTCGAGTATCTGGAAATCGAGGAACAGCCCAAAGAGATCATCCAGCAGGTCGTCGATGCCAACGGCGGAGTCGACTGGGTCGTCCCCACCCTCGAATACAACGGCCAATGGCGCCGCGGTCAGGTGTTCGATCCGATCAAACTCGAAGAAGATCTGCACGCCTGGAAACTGATCTGAAGACCGCATTTCGAACCGGATAGAGGGCTGTTCCTTGGCGGGGGCAGTCCTCGCTGTTTCTTAAGCTTTCAGTTCGATTTTCAGCACATCGCCCGCCATGGACGGCTGGGGACGGATCCGCAGATCGTCCTTTTTCAGGAGTTCATATCCCCACGGCATGATGATCTTTACCTCCTCGCCGGTCCGCAGCAAGGTGATTTTTTCGACTTTGTCCCGCAGTC
>JAZUCR010000346.1:0-3442 GCA_045639225.1 Victivallales bacterium | reverse complement strand
CCCGGCGCCGCCTTGCGGATTTCGGTCACGATCTCTACGATCTCGCCGAACCGGTGCTGCGGAGCCTCGTCAATGGTGTAGTGATAAGCTTTCTCATACAGTCCGGCGTTTTTCAGCATCTGGACCGCAATGGGGGCCTTCTTCGGATTCTTGATGATCCGGGCGGGAACGCTTACGCTGGTAACATGAAGTTTTTTGAGTTCATGCAGCCGGTTCTGGAGCTTTTCACCCATCTTGCCGTCCCACGGGATATTGGCGTCCCGAGGCGTGATCCGGTGAGCGAAATACTGCTCCAGACAGAGATCGTGGAACTCATTCCGCGTGCCTTTGTAATGAACCTCGTCGAGCACGTGCTGGAACAGCCAGCGGCAGCCCGCGAAAGTGGTGATCAGAGGCTCGTCCGGCAGCGTGACCGGAGAAACGGTCAGATTCAGCGGCAGCTCGTTTTTGCCGCCTTTGCCGCTGAGCCGGATCGCACCCTGATAAGTGCCCGGCACGGCATCGGCCGGGATCTTCACGGTCACATAGAGCGGCAGATTATGTCCCGGCTTGACCGTGATATATTTGCCGACGGGCAGGATCGGATCGGGCCAGTTGCCGACCGGACGGTGCATTTGGAACCGGCTGGGCCATTTGGTGCGGATATAACCCACCTGACGCAGGGTCACGGGCAGTTCGGCTTTGCCGCAGCGGATCACCAGCGACTTGGCGTCGATGTTGAAGTTGACTTTCTGTTTGGTCGGATTGGACAGCACGAACTGCCAGTGGAACATGCCGTTGCGGACCGCGGTATGGTTCAGCTTGACCGGTTTCGGATCTTTTCCCAGCCGGTCCGGTTCGAAGATTTTGGTGAACATGCTGACTTCGAAGAGCCGGCAGGAACTGCCGGTCGGCAGCGTGACGGCGGGCATATCGCGTCCGGTAATCTGCTGGTAGGGCAGCGGCGGAGGCGGCCAATTGGTCGGCGTGATCCTCTGCTGATCAAGTTTCATCGCTCCGTCGCTGTCGAAGACCAGTTCGTTGCCGTATTTTTCAAACATTTTAAGCGGAAAATTCTTTTTCAGCGCGGAAAGTTTCACCGTGATCTCGGTTTTCCCCTCCGGCAGGGACGTCTTGGGAATGGAAAAGGACACCGGTTTGCCGGGGATCCAGTCGGCAGTCGTCTGACCGATCACTTTGCCGTCCGGCAGCACCGCTTTCGCCGTGACCTTTTCGACTTTCGTGCACGGGGAGATCGACACAATCAGCGCGTTCTCTTCGCGTTTGACGGAGCAGACAGCTTCGGGGATCATCGCCACCGGCATATATTCGGACCGGGTCGAGCCCGCGGTGTAGGCCGAGGACCAGAACTCACCCGGTTTCAGCAATGCACTGCGGTAAACCCATTCGAGGGTGTGGAAACCGTTCCAGAAACAGTAATAGACCTTTTCCAGTTGGTTGTATTCCGGACAGAAGAACAACAGTCCGCCGGTTTTCGGGTCGTAAGCGCCCATCCAGTTGCGGACCGGGTCCTGGAAGAGGTCGTGTCCGCTGCGGACCATATGGATGCCGTCGGGTTCGGGGAAGACCGAATGAGCGCGGCGGGGCATGTTGTGGACCCACGGGACGATGGAAAGTTCGCGGTTGCGGATGTTCTGGATCTTCCATTCGCAGGTGTAGTAGGAATCGCCGTCGCGGAGTCTGTAGATCTTAATCAGTTTTTTCCCGAAGTTGGGGGTATCATCCTTGCCGGGGATGCCGATGAGTTCCAGAATCTGCGTATCGCCCTCGCGTTTCAGTTCGCCGTGATGCTGCATCCAGATCAGCGGTCCGGTGTAGTAGTTGCCGCCGCCGAAGCGGTCCTCGGAGAGACCGCCGGACCATTTGCTCTTGCGGAAGACTTCCTGCACCATTTCGGTGTTGCGGGATTTGTCGATCAGACTGCCGACGGTGCCGCCGCGGCCGCGGTCAACGATGATTTTCACATATTCGTTTTCCATGATTACCGGATCGATCCAGATCCGTTTCGGGGCTTCCGCCGCCATGACCGCTGCGGTCAGGGACAGCAGCGCGATTAACAACTTGTTTTTCATTTTGATATCTCCATTTGGTTCAGTTGTTGCCGGGAATGCGGAACGCACGGATCTTCTCCATGAGTTCATCATAGTTCTCCATAAACCAGCAGGCTTTTTCGTTCTGCCGCAGGGCGAAAAGCGGATCGACCGTCCGGTTGCTTCTGCACAGCTGCTGATTGGTTTCCAGAATCAGCAGCACATCATGGTCGATCTTGCGGATGCGCCGCAGGATCTCGCCCCAGTCATGAATGCCCTGTCCAGGCAGCCAGTGGGTCTCGTCCACTCCGTCATAGTCACTGATATGGAACGAGTTGATCCGCGGCGCCAGCAGGTCGATCATATCGGGCAGTTCGCGGTAGCGGTCCATGATATGGTTGACGTCCAGACAGATGCCGACTTTTCCGGGATCGAAACGGCTGACGATCGTCTGCAGTTCCTCGGCGCAGTTGCCGATACAGGTCCGGGGCAGGAATTCCACGTTGATGACGAATCCGAGTTCCTCCGCAACGGGCAGCAGATCCTCGATGGTCCGGCAGGACTGGTCGAGACGGACCGGATGTTCCTCCATCGGCGGTTCGCCGCTGGCATGCAGCGTCACCATCGGAGCCATCATGTCGGCATGATTGCGGATCAGGGCTTCCAGCCGCAGTGCGACATCATGCCGGGCGGTCTCGTCCAGCCGCGAGGCATCCCAGTAATTGTTGCCGAACGGCAGATGGACGCTCGCCGGACGGATGACGCCTTCCGCGATGAGCTGTCGAGTCAGCACGACGGACATTTCACCGCGCTCGTCGTTGGCAGCCAGGGTGCCGAATGAAAGCTCATAATTGCGGAACTTGCTTTTCCGCAGCGCTTCCGCGGCCTTCGGCGTGATGTAGCTGCCGAACGCGCATACGGCAAGTGCATAAGTGATCATTTTACATTATCTCCTTGTCTTGTCTGGAGTTATTTTTTCTTCGGACGCCAGCCGTTTTTATACCAGAGCTGGTACCATTCGTTGTGGGCGACGATCGGGATATTGACCGCGAAAGGATATTTTTCGAACAGTGCGGTCAGTTCGGCGATATACGCAGTCGTATCCGCCAGCAGTTTTTTGCGTTCGCCGGGCTTGGCATTGGCTTCCTTCCGGCGCATGGAGGTCTCGATCTCCACGAATTTCACGCCGGCGAGCAGAAATTCCACGCGGCGGCGTTCGAGGGAACCGGCCGGCACGGCGGCCGCGCCTTTTTCCAGCAGTCCGCGCCACTGAGCGATCAGTTGCGCCGGATAGTAATGATGCAGTCTGGCCATATAACTTTCATCATCCAGCAGACGGTCCTCGAACGAGGTCAGGTCCACGCCTTTGCCGGAGGCGATGCGGGACGTATTTTCTTCAACCGACTTCAGGT
>JAZUCR010000345.1:0-1781 GCA_045639225.1 Victivallales bacterium | reverse complement strand
ATACTCGAAATGAGCAAGCCGATCCTGTGCGGGGCGGCGGAAAACATCGTCGAAGTGCCCCTGTTCGCCGAACTCGGCGGCTACGGACCGTTCCGCGCCCGCCGGAATATCGGAGTCCGCGATCCGCTGTGGTGCCGCGTGCTCACGTTCAACGACGGCGCCCGCCGGAACATGATCGTGGTCACGGATATGATCTCCTCCGGGCAGCTGGAATGCCGCCTGCTCCGCATGGAACTGGCGGAACTCTTTTCGATGTATCCGGAATCGATCATGTTCGTTGCCACGCACACGCATTCCGGCGCCTGCGTCCACAGCTGCGATGTCGGTTACGGTGAACCGAACGCCGAATTTCTGGACAACTGGCGCCGCACGGTGAAGAAGACGGCCGCCGAAGCGATCCGAAGCGAGGAACCCTGCCGTGCGTTGGCGGGAAAAGCCCCGATCCGGAAACAGCTCGGCAGCCGCCGCACCACCAGCGAGGACAAGCATACCGATCCGGAGATCCGGTTCGTCAAGTTCGTCCGCGAAGACGGTTCCGTGAAGGTGCTGCTGCACAATCACGCCATGCACGGCGTGGTGTTCGGGCCGCAGCTGATGGTATCCGCCGACTGGATGGGCGACGCCAACGCCAAGATCAAAAAACGCGGTCTGGCGGAGATCCCGTGTTTCCTTTACGGCACTGCGGGCGACATCAACGTGATCTGGACCCACAAAAATCCCGCTGAACGACACCTGAATCTGGACTGGATCGGCACCAGCTATGTCGACGACCTCGAAGCGGCGCTGGCGAATGCGGAAGAGATCGATCCCGGTCCGTGTCAGGCGATGCTGAAAGCGGTCGAACTGCCGACCGAGCCGGTGGTTGCCGCTGAATACCGCGACATTGCGGAAAAACTGCTGAAAAAACTGCCCAGTCCGTTCGAGAAACTGTTGAACTTCATCCACGACCGGATGATCGAAATGGCGGTGCTGGCGGACAACGGACACGATTTCCGGGTCATCCGCGATCTGCAGGTGCTGAAGATGGGCGATCTGACGGTTTCGGCGGTCCCCGGCGAACCCTTCCTGGCGGTCGGCGAGGAGATCCGCGCCAAAGCCAAGTCGAAATTCCCGATCGCGGTCTCCGTGGCCAACGGCGATGCCGGCTATTATCCGACCCGTGAAATGTTCGAACAATATCCGTCGATCTTCGACTGCGACGATTTCGGCGCGTTCGGCTTCTATGAAGTCTGGTTCGGACCCGGCCTGCTGCGGCCGCGCTTCCAACCCTGCATCGTCGAATTCCTCACCTCGACCCTGCTGAAAATGGAGCATGAATTATGAGCAAGGATTATATGAATGTCGGCGTGATCGGCTGCGGCATGATCTCCGACTGGTATTTCAAGGCGGCTTCGCGGTTCAAACAGATGCGGATCGTGGCCTGCGGCGACCTGAAAGAGGAACTCGCCAGAAAGCAGGGCGAAACCTACTCGATCCCGGTGAAAACATGCGATGAAATTTATGCCGATCCGGAAATCGAACTGATCCTGAACCTCACCCCGCAGAAAGCGCATTACGCAGTCTCGAAGCGCGCGCTGGAAAACGGCAAGCACGTTTACAGCGAAAAACCGATGAGCGTGACGCTCGCCGATGCCAAAGAACTGATGGCGCTGGCGGCCTCCAAAGGGCTGCGGATCTGTCCCGCCCCGGACACCTTCCTGGGCGGCGGCCCGCAGACCGCACGCAAGCTGATCGACGACGGCTGGATCGGCCGTCCGTTTGCCGGGACCGCGGTGTTCATG
>JAZUCR010000344.1:0-1945 GCA_045639225.1 Victivallales bacterium | reverse complement strand
CCACGCCAATCTGTACGCCGATCTGGCCGGATGCGGCAACTGGCTGGGGGTCTCGCCCGAAAAACTGGATTCTCTGCTGGCGCCCGGCCCCCGTGTTTTCTCCCGGAAGAATATCTTTGCCGGGTATGAAAAACTGATCTTCGGTTCCGACTCCTACGTCAGTATGCCGGAGATCCATAAAGAGGCCGTGGACTGTTACGAAAATCTTCTGTTCACCAACGGCGTTCCCGCGGAAGTGCGTGAAAAAATCATGGGCAGGACCGTCGCCGGGTGGCTCGGTCTTGAATTGCAAAATTGAGAAAAAAAGGAGATGGTATGATAAATAGCTGACGTTCGCGGTTTCTGCGACCGGCGTGTAAATTATGGCGATTACGTTGCACGCATGGAAGCGGACAGGTTGCAGACTGAATGTTTATATGGGGCGAGCCGCAAGGCGCGACCCCGGAAAGGAGATTAGTCAGATCTGTAAACCAGAGCGCCACCGTAGGGAGCGAGCGAGCGACTACCCTGTATAGGAGGATGGTGAGGCCGTGACAGCAGTTCCGCTTCGGTTCGTGTAAAACGAATGGAGGCAAAGATGGTTACGAGTTATGTGGGAGTGGATTTGCACCGGAACAATTTCACTTATTGTATCCGGGCGAACGGAAAAGAGCGTCAGATCGGCAAATGCGGCATTGATGAGTTGAGCCGTTTTGCTAAGATGCTCGGACCGGAAACGGCGATGGCGGTTGAAGCGACCGGGAACACGTTTATGTTCTGCAATTCGCTGAGACGCCACGTCGGACGGCTGGTGGTGGTGAATCCATCGCAGTTCAAGATCGTGAGCATGTCCACGAAGAAAACGGATCGGCATGACGCGAAAGTTTTGGCGGAATTCCTTGAAAAGGATATGCTGCCGGAGGTGAGGATGAAAGACGATTTGCAGGCAAAGATCTCAAGTCTGACGCAGACCAGGGAAAAACTGGTCCAGTTGCGCACCGTCTTGAAAAACAAAGTCAACAATCTGCTGGCGGCGAACTTTATTCTGCTGAAGCGGGAAGAATTGTCTACAGAGAAAGGGCTTTTGAAAGCATTGAGTTATCACTTCGACCCGATCACCGACACGGAAATGCTGGTGGTCGTCGAACAGATACGCAGTCTGAACAAGAGCATCGAGCAGCTGGACAAGGCTATAGAAGACCACGGAAACAAGATGGACGGCTTTGAAAACCTGAAATCCATCAAGGGCATCGGCTCCAAAGGCGCGGCGACGCTGCTGTCGGTCATCGGCGATGTCCGGGATTTCCGTTCTTCGAAGCATTTGGCGGCGTATATCGGGATCGTTCCGCGGGTCAGCAACTCAAACGATACGGTCTGCCACGGGAGAATCACCAAGAATGGCAGTAAAATCGCCAGAAGCACGCTGGTTCAGTGCGCGCTGATTGCCAAACGCTATAGTCCGTACCTGAACTTGTTCCACGAGTCAGTCAAAAGTCGGCGGGGAGGTGCGAAAGCCAATATCGCCTTGGCGCGCAAATTCCTCGATATCGTATATAAAACACTGAAAAACAATTGGGTGTTTGAGGACTTTACCCAATTCAAATTGAAAGAAATTTGAGATTTTTCTCAAATCGAAGTGGAAATTTATCATAGGAGACTGAATCATGGGACTTTGCATGAGTGGCGGCGGTCAGATCGTAGACCGTCAAACTGTGGCGATGGTCGATACCCCGATAGGAACGGAGAGCTGGAAGCCAGTGCCTCACATTGAGGTCATAGATGCTGTAACCGAGGTCGTCAAAGCACACAAATGGCAGATCACGGAAGAGCAATTCGGACTGGCTCGGGAAGGTCAAAAACTTTTCGGAGTCATGAAGATTAACAAGTCTTCAAGCTCGGATTGGATTCGATGCATTGGTCTCCGAAATTCTCACGATAAGAGCTTTTCGGTCGGACTGAGTGCAGG
>JAZUCR010000343.1:0-1703 GCA_045639225.1 Victivallales bacterium | reverse complement strand
GCCGGTTCCATCGGTCCCACCTCGCGCACCGCATCCATGTCGCCGGATGTGAATAATCCGGCTTTCCGCAATGTCACGTTCGCCGAACTCGCCGCCACTTACAAAGATGCGGCACTCGGCCTGATCGACGGCGGCGCGGATATTTTCCTGCTGGAAACCGTGTTCGACACGCTGAACTGCAAGGCCGGGATCTACGGCATTCAGGAGGCGTTGAACGAACGCGGTCTGCGGATGCCGGTGATGATCTCCGCCACCCTGAGCGATGCCAGCGGACGGCTGCTTGCCGGACAGAATGTCGAAGCGTTCATGATTTCCGTGGCGCATACGCGCGACCTGCTCAGCGTCGGTTTCAACTGCGCCCTCGGCGCGGCGGAAATGGCACCCCATATCGAAGAACTCGCCGCCATCTGTCCGGTCCGGGTCAGTGCCCATCCGAATGCCGGTCTGCCCGATGAAATGGGCCGTTATACCCAGACACCCGAAGAAATGGCGGATGTCCTGCAGGGACTGGCCAAACGCGGTCTGCTCAATATCGCCGGAGGCTGCTGCGGCACCAATCCGAACCATATCCGCGCCATCGCGCAGGCATTGGACGGTATCGCCCCGCGGAAGGTGACTCCCATCGAAAAACATTTCCGTCTGGCGGGACTCGATCCGCTGGTCGTTACCAAAGAGACGAATTTCATCAATATCGGCGAACGCACCAACGTGGCGGGATCCAAAAAGTTTTTGAACCTGATCCGCGACAATAATTTCACCGAAGCCATGCGGATCGCGCGTCAGCAGATCGAAAACGGTGCCCGCATTATCGACGTCAACATGGATGATTCCCTGCTGGATTCGAAAGCGGTCATGTGCAAATTCCTGCTGACTGCCGCCGCCGAACCGGAAATCGCCCGGACGCCGGTCATGATCGACTCCTCCCGCTGGGAAGTGATCGAAGCCGCGCTCCAATGCGTGCAGGGCAAGTGTGTAGTCAACTCGATCAGCCTCAAGGAAGGCGAGGCACCGTTCCTCGAAAAAGCCCGCAAGATCCGCCGTTACGGCGCGGCCGTGCTTGTGATGGCGTTCGACGAACAGGGGCAGGCCGACACGCTCGAACGCCGGGTCGCGGTCTGCCGCCGGTCTTATAAACTCCTGACCGAACAGGCTGATTTCCCACCGGAAGATATTATTTTCGACCCCAATGTGTTTGCGGTCGCCACCGGCATGAAGGAGCATGACAATTATGCCCGCGACTTCATCGACGCGGTCGGACTGCTGAAAAAAGAGATGCCGCTCTGCGGCGTCAGCGGCGGCATCAGCAATGTGTCGTTCTCGTTCCGCGGCAACAACACGATCCGCGAGGCGCTCCATTGTGTGTTCCTGTATCATGCGATCCGCAACGGCATGGATTTCGGCATCGTGAATCCCGCTCAGCTGGCGATCTACGAGGAACTGCCCGAGGATTTGCGGAACTGTGCCGAAGCGGTCATTCTCAATACCGATCCTAGTGCCGCCGAGAAATTGCTTGCGGTCGCCGAAAAATACCGCAAGACGCCCGGGGGGACCATGAATGTTTCCCCCGCCTGGCGCGAGGAACCGCTCGAAAAACGCATCGAACACGCCATGCTCCACGGCGACGATTCTTTCATCGAAGCCGATATGGACGAGGCGCTGAAAAACTATCCCGGACCGGTCGCGATCATCGAAGGTCCGCTGAT
>JAZUCR010000342.1:0-14274 GCA_045639225.1 Victivallales bacterium | reverse complement strand
CAGGTCAATGCCTTTTTCCGCTGGAAGAATGTCTCCGACCGCGCCGGTTCCTTCCGGATGAAACTGTTCCTGGTGTCGGAAAAAACGCTGCAGACCTCGTTCCCGATTCCCGGAGAGGCGACTGCGGATCTTTCGCTCCGGCGGCTTCAGAATTTCCGGATCAGCCCTCATGAAAAGATCCAATGGACCTTCGGCGGCAGAGAAGGGGTCGCCGAGGCCGATGAGCTGGGACTGCTGACCATTCCCGGACTGACGTTTTCCGCAGAGGAAACCCTGCTGAAATTATCCCGGATGACCGACTGACCGGTCCGGCTGTTTTCACATTGCCCGGTCCGTCGTTCTGCTGGTTTTCCTTTTTTTCGAATACGGGATCACGGTCTGGCCGGGCAGGATCTGGTAATCGACTTCCACATCCGGCGGCGGACAATGTCCGTCCGTGAGATTTTTCAATGTCTGAACCGTGAGTTCGCCGAATTTCCGGTAGTCCTGACTCACCGCAAACGGCGGCGGATATAAATGGTCGTGGACATCTTCCGAACTCCACGCCGCCAGCGACAGGTCTTCCGGTACCCGGATCTTCAGCAGTTTCAGGGCATGCAGCACCGGCAGCAGATAATCTTCGGTCTGGAGCAGCAATGCGGTCGGTTTCCGGTTCATCAATAGAGAAATCGCATTCAGCACCGCCGGCAGGGAATGTTCCGATTCCGCATACAAATCGGGCGTGAGGCCGTATTTTTCCGCCAGCGTCAGATACGCGGCATTGCGACGCTGACAGCTCCAGTTGTCCAGCGGATGGAAAGTATGTTCGCTGCCCAGGCGCGCGATCCGGGTGTGGCCGTTTTCTTTCAACCGGTCCACCAGGATCTTCATCCCCTGCGCTTCGTTGGAGGACAGCCGGTAGATGTTGTCCAGATGGTTGGATTGCGAATTGAGGCTGATCAGCGGACGTTCGTGCATTTCGCCCCAGATCCGGGCGAGCTTGTTGACCGTGGCGATGGAAACTGCGCCGCAGATCGGAATGTCGCGGATGCATTCGATATGGTTCATCTGAATGATGACCGGATTGAAGCCGGATCTCAGCAGTTCGCCGGTCACTGCCGAGCACAGCCGTCCCAGATATCCGGTCAGGATCGGCGAGAACACGATCACTGCCACGTTGCGGGTCTGCGGCTTGTAATGGAATTTTTCCGCGGCGGCGAGCACGATCCGGCGGGTATCGCGGCTGATCCGCGGTGAATTCGCCAGTACGCGCGACACGGTGGAAATCGAAAATCCCGTTTCGGCGGCAATATCTTTCAAAGTCGTTTTATCCATAGCTGATACCTGCTTTCCTTGCCAAATATATCACGCTCCCGTAATATTGCAAATACAATTTTTGCATTTTTTGCATAAAATCGCTATTTATTTGCACAAAAAGGGTTGGCAAAAGGTTTGCAACGGCATAAAACCAGATTATATTTACCACAAAGAAATTCTGTCAAACAACGCAATCAAAACAACAGGAGGATGTATGTTTTCAGTCAGGACCGAAAAGCAAACCAATCGGAAGATTCCGGAAAATTTTACTTTAATAGAACTGCTGGTAGTCATTGCAATCATCGCGATTCTGGCGGGGATGCTGCTGCCGGCGCTGAATCGGGCCAGAGAAACGGCAAAAAGAATAAGTTGCATGGGAAATATGAAACAAACCCTTCTGACCATCCGCGGGTATCTGGATTCCTCCAACGGCTATCTCTGGATCAGCAACAGTTCCGGTAATTCCGTCTGGCTGCAGCGACTGGTTTCCTCCGGTCTGGTCTCGGATGATTCCGCGCTGAAAATGGCTTTCTGCCCGGTCAACACCGTAAAACAACATGATTCTTCCTACGGCATGCTGGGGCATCTCGGCAATCCGACAGCCTGGAGCAATAATGTCGACCGTTTCCCCGGCGTTCTCGAGCGGGATGACGGAGCCGGAAACAGCGTTTTCAAGGGGAAAATGCTGAAACGTCCGTCCGTTTACCCGATGTTGTCTGATACCCAGCGCTGCACGCTGAAAAACGGCCGTGAGAAGCAGGGGACCTACATTTACGGGAACAGCATGACCGGAGCCCAAAGCCTGTATGCACCGAGTCTGCATCACGCAGGAAACGGCATGATCGGGTTCGCTGACGGCCACGCCGATGCTCCGCGCCGTGATTGGTATCAGGTCCGGAATTTCGTTTACGTCAATATCAACATGGTCAATGTCAATCTGGGCCCGGCCGGGTCTCCGCCGGTGTTGTAATCTTTTTATGAGAACGGTTCCGAAATGAAAAAATATTATCTTCTTCCTCTCCTGACCGCATTGCTGTCCTGCGGTCTGCTGTCCGCACAGACTTCGATTTCCATTCCCGCCGATGCGACTCCGGTGGAAAAGAATGCAGCCAGGGAACTGGCGAAATATCTGGGGAAAATCTATCCTGAGAAATTCGAGGTAAAACAGAATGCCGCGGATGCCTCCATCCGGGTTGGAAGTTTTTCGGAAACAGCTCCGCAAGGACTCGGAAACGATGGATTCGAGATCGTCTCCGACGGGAAAAAACTGAATATCCGCGGCGGCACCCGTGAGGGAACCGGAAATCTGTTCGGGGTTTATGAATATCTGGAAACGCTCGGCTGCCGTTTCATGACGGCGACCGAGGAATTCATTCCCCGCAAAAAACAATTTTCCCTGCCGGTCTGCACGATCCGGCAGAAACCTTCTTTCGAACTGTTCCGGCTGGTGATCTGCGCGGGACGGTTCGGGATCAAAATGCGGATGAACGGCACGTTCAACGGCGTTGCGACAAAGGGCATGGGACTTCCGTTCGATCCGGCGAAAGGGATCCTGCGCGATTATCTGCCGTACAGCAGCCACACCACTTTTTTCTTCATGCCGCCCGAAAAGTATGCCAAGACTCACCCTGAATATTATGCGGTCCACAGCGGCAGACGGGGCTTGACCCGGTCGACCGGGGAACTCTGTTTTTCCAACCCGGGCATGACAGCGGAATTTATCCGGAACTGCCGGGAATATCTGAAAAAACGCTGGCGCAAGGGAATGATCCTGGTCATCACCCCGGAAGACAATCAGAATTTCTGCCAGTGTCCTGCCTGCCAAAAGATCAATGCCGAGGAAAAAACCAACGGTGGAACCCTGATCCGTTTTGTCAATAAGGTTGCCGCCGCACTGGAAAAGGAATGGCCTGATCTGGTGATCAAGACCAATGCCTATCAGTATCATCGTTTCCCGCCGGCCAAAACGGGATTCCGCAAGAATGTCGCGCTCGGCATCGCCAATATCGAATGCGATTACGCCAAAGCCTTTACCGGGGCACCGGAAAATGAAAAATTTCTCGAAAACCTGAAGCAGTGGAAAAAATTCTGTTCGAGTCTGATCCTGCTGGATTACGGAACTACTTTCGACAATTATTTTCTCCCCGTTCCGAATTTCGATGCGCTGGCCGAACGGCTCAGGGGCTGCCGCGATCTCGGTGTCCAGGGAGTCTCCACCATCAATGTCCATACCGAGCCGGTCGGTGAATTCCATGAACTGCGGAGTTATCTGACCGCCCGGATGTTCTGGAACGCCGATGCCGATCCCTGGAAGATCGCGGAAGATTTCTGCCGTCATTACTACGGTCCCGGCGGGAAACATCTGGTCGATTATCTCCGGTTCTATCACCGCGATTTGAAAGCCAAAGGCGCCACCTATTACGGGTCCGGCCAGCAGGAACGCTTCTATGACCGCGCCTTCGTTGATCAGGCGGAAAGTTATTTCCGGAAAGCTTTCCAGGCGTCCGGTTCCAATCCGGTTTACCGCCTCCGGCTGGAAAAGACCTACACCACGGTTCAGATGATGCGGATGCTGCTGGCACGCAGGGAATCGCCCGGCAGTCCGGCGTTCATCCGGGCGCGCGACGATTTCAAAAAGAGCTGTGACAAGTTCAAATTCACCATCATGGCGGAACATAAAAAACTCAAGGTCTTTCTGGATGAAATTTCCTTCGTGCTGAAGGATGTCCCGGAGTTCTGCCGGAACCGGATCTGGATCACGGGGATTCCTTCCGTCCGCACTTCCAACCGGTGGGCTTCCCGGATCGACGATCCGACCGCCTGCATGGGACGTGCCGCCCTGCTGCGGACCTTTCACAACGCCTGGGCAATCTACTGCAATACCAATTCTCTGCCCGGCTTTAATTCACCTGTCCGGTATGATGTCTACGTCAGGATCAAGGTGATTCCCGAATCCGGGGCATCGCCGGACACCGAGGCGTTTTCCTGCGGCGCGTATCTGGAGAAAAACAATATCTATTCCAAACTCTATACCCTTGGCAAATGCCGCGCCGGGGAATGGAGCTATATGAAAGTTGCCGACCATATCCCCGTTACAGCGACAGGATCTGTTTGGATCGCCCCGCGGTCGAATCAGGACAAAATCAAAGAACTCCGGATCGATCATTTCCTGTTTGTCCGCAGCGATCCTGCCGGGGTCACGGGGAATAACGCAAAATGATCGATTTTGACCGCAATTTTCCCAGATATGAAGATTATCCTTCGGAAGTCCCGATATGGTGTCTTACGCCTGAAACGCCCCGTGTCATCCATCGCTTTTTCGACACTTCGCCGCTCAGTCCTTCCGGCCGTTATCTGGCGGTTTTCCAGCTGCCGGAGAAAGATGATTTTCCCCGTCCGGGTGACCGGTGCGGTGTATTCGTAGTCGATCTTGAGACGGGAACGGAAAAGCAGGTTTGGGAAACGGCCGGCTGGGAATTCCAGCTCGGAGCCAACCTCAACTGGGGACGCAGCGACCATGAACTGATCTTCAACGACATCGACACCTCACGCTGGGAACCGCATACCGTCGTGCTGGATCCGCTGTCCGGTTCGCACCGGAAACTCCCGGGAAGCGTTTATCATGTTTCCCCTGACGGACGCATGATCGCGTCGGCCAATCTGACGGCGATGCGCCGGACTCAGGGCGGTTACGGGGTGGTCGTCCCGGATGACCATGTGCCGTATTACCATGGAACCACACCCGACGACGGCGTCTGGCTGACCGATATAGAAACGGGAGAACATCGGCTGCTGATTTCCATACGCGATGCCGAAGCAGCGGTTTCGGCGAAACGAAAGCAGGAATATGCCGACAGCGAAGTCTACGCGTTCCATACCAAATGGAGCCCGAAAGGCGACCGGCTGATGTTTTCCCTGCGCTTTTTCCCCGATGAGGGAGGACACCGTTTCCGTGCCATGAATTTCTGGGCGGAAAAACTCCGTTACGATGTGTTTTCCCTCAAACCGGACGGTTCGGACCTTCAGCTCGCCATTCCGGCGGAGGAATGGGATAAACTCGGTCATCACACGAACTGGAGAAACGACGGTTCCGGATTCACGATGAACCTGAATCTTTTCCGTCAGGGCATGCGGATCTGTCAATGCGATCTGGACGGCGGAAATCTGAAACCGATCGGCGGTTTCGTCGGCAGCGGACATCCCTCGTTCCATCGAAACGGCCGCTGGGGAGTGACCGACTGTTACCGCTTCGAAAACTTTACCGCTCCGGACGGTTCGGTCCCGCTGCGGTTTTTCGATCTCAAGAATATGACCGAAAGGGCGCTGACCCGGCTCCAGAGCCGGACGGAGGGGGATTGCCGCGAAGTCGATTTCCGGCTGGATCCCCATCCCGTGTGGTGCGATGATTATAATCTGCTGATCTTCAATGCGATCTGGCATGGTTCGCGCCGCGTGCTGGCAGCGGATATGCGGAAATTCCAGTCCTGCTGATCGGGCAAGTTATAAATCGATGCAGAAAAGACGGCTGAAAAATTTGCATTTTTTGCACAAAACTGTTATTTCTTTGCATAAAAACAGCGGACAAAATATTTGCAAAGACATAAATCCAGATTATATTTACCACAAAGAAATTCTGTCAAATAACGCAATCAAATCCACAGGAGGATGTATGTTTTCAGTCAGGACCGAAAAGCAGGCCAGTCGAAAGATTCCGGCGAATTTTACCTTAATAGAACTGCTTGTCGTTATCGCGATCATAGCGATTCTGGCAGGGATGCTGCTGCCGGCATTGAACAAGGCGAAAGAGACGGCTAAGGAAGCGCTTTGCACCTCCAATCTCCGCCAAATGTATCTGTCGTATTATAATTATTCCGATCAGAATAATGACTACATGCTGTGCATCACCACGGACGGATCGAAAAATTACTGGTATATCGTGATGGGGGAAGACCTGAAAACCCAGGAGAAAAAAGTTTCCGTCATGACCTGTCCCTCCCATGACAAACCGACAGCCGGGAGTTTCCGTTACAGTTTCGGCATGAACGGTTACTATATGCCGTTCAGCCCGACTTCGAGAAAACTTGCCGATAAAACCAATCTGCCGGGCTTGCCGCGAAAACTCGCCGGGCAGAAATTTCCGACCCGGACCATGCTTTTTACGGAGGTTCCGAGAAACAGTCAATATGCCACTTCGGCTACGGCCAGTTCGGTTGCCACCGTCAATAAAGGGACGGAATTCCGCCATAACCGGAAGGCGAATGCGCTGATGGTTTCCGGCAGTGTGGAAAAAAGCTTGCTGCGCAAACGCCGCGACTGGGACGTGGAACCGTTTTTCTGGCTGGGCTCGGACTCCAAAAACAAATGGGGCATCTGAAAAACCGGGGTAAATCATGAAGTCCTGTTACGGTTTTTTGTATTTGACGATCCTCTGGCTGTCAGCGGTAATTTCGGTCACCGCATCCGAGAACCGGGACAAGGATCTTCTGTTTGCCATGAATTATGACAATTACGAAGCCGCGGCCAACTATTCGGGCGGGTATGGAAAACCGTTGAATTTCAAAGGGAATCTCATGCTGCGGATGCATCCCGGACCGGGGCAGAAAGGCAATGCGCTCTGCTACAACAACGGGGAGAATTTCCGCTATCACACCATCGGCAATTTCAATCCGGAACGAGGCACGGTTTCTTTTTGGATCATGCCCAAAAACTGGGATCCGTCAGGCAAAAATTTTCAAATGTTTTTCCGGGCCAGACTCCCTGGTAAATTCAATTTTTTCATTTACAAGATTCATGACCGGAAAGCCCTGACCTTTGCGATCCATTCCGCAAGCGGGAAATATATTCTGAATGCGCCGATGTCACCCGACAAATGGATCAGCGGGAAATGGCACAAGATCGATGCAGTCTGGGATACGGAATCGATCGCTCTTTACATCGACGGCGAACTTGCCGTTTGCGAAGGAAAAAATCCTTATCAATTCCGGCAGAAGGCAAAATTTCCCGCCGACGGCAAAGGCGGCTGGATGCAGATCGGCATGTCCGAAGGCTGGAAAGATGTCGATGAAAACAATCTGACCGTCATCGACGATGTCAGAATCTATTCCCGCAAGCTCGCCGCGGATGAAATCCGCGCCGCTTATGAGAAAATCTATCCGAAGAGGAAAATATCGAAACGCCAGTTCAAATTGGCCGTTCCGCAAGGCAAAAAAGTCGTCGCCGACGGGAAACTTTCCGCGGGGGAATGGGATGATGCCGCGATCGTGCCGCTGATCAATCCGACCGGAAATAAGGCATCCGGACAGTCTGTCCCTGCTTATCTTTACCTCAAAATGGACCGGGATAACCTCATGGCGGCGGTCAAGGTGGAAAAAGCACCGTCTTCCGCGGTCCGCAAAAATGATGATCCCCGTATCTGGAAGGATGACTGCTTCGAACTCCATCTGGATTCCGGAAAAAAGCACCGCTGGCAGTTCATCCTGAATTCGAACGGAGCGTTATATGACGCTTACGGCGAGTTCCCCGACAAGATTTTTTTCCCGTCCAAAATGCAGCGGTCCTGGTCGAGCGGCAGTACTTACGGGAGTGAAAACTGCGGCAGTTACTGGACCGGCGAACTGGTCATCCCCAAAAAAAGTTTTGCTTCGCTGGATGAGCTGACCGCCAATTTCGGAGTTACGGCCAACCTCAAGGATTCCCGGGTTCATTCCTGCTGGACTTCAAATGCATTGAATTTTTTCCAGCAGGAAAAATTCGGCCAGCTGGTGTTTTCCGGCAGCAAAGTGCAGATCCCGGAACTTCTGGTCAAGAACAGCACGGTTTCAGTATTTGCGGAAAGTCCGGTCAAAAATACGGTCTGTCTGGTCACCGCGAATGGCACCGCCATCAACCGTCCGGCTGCGATCTATAACAAAAAATGGTCCGCCGAACTGGAACCCGGCAAATATACGCTGCAGGTCGAAGCCAAAGATTTCGCCTATTTTCATGATCTTGAAATCGTCAAGCCGCTGACCATGGTCCTGCGGGTCTTCCCCTCGCTGAAAAAGCTCGATTTGGCACTCCGTTTCAATACTGCCCGTCCCGGCGATGCACCGGTGACATTCAGCGCGGCAATGTTCGGCGCCGACGGCAAACCGATCTCATCAGCCAGCAGCGGCGATATTCAGGGAAGCGAGTGGACTCTGTCTTTGGTCCTGCCTGAAACCCTGCAGAACACGGTCTGCCGGATCGTTGCCAAAGCGAAGTGCGGCAAGCAGGAATTCGAATGTGAAAAAAACCTCAACATTCCGGACTTTGCGCATTACGATCATCGGCTGGGAATGGAACATCAGGCCCCGGCGCCATGGCAGAATATAACCGGCAAAAATGGGAATTACAGTCTGACCGGCAAAGAATTCGTTTATCAGAATGGACCGTTCCCGGTCCGGATCGATGTTTTCAAGGAGCAACTGCTGGCTCAGGGACCGACGCTTTACTGCAACGGCAAAATGGTGAAGTGGTCGAATCCGGCCAAAGAAGAAAACCTGAAAGACGTGGTCCGGCTGAGCGGTTCCGCTGCTGTTTCGGATCAGCTGACAGTCGAATACCATACGGAATTGTGGTTCGACGGTTTTGCTTACACGGTTCTGGAAGTGTGTCCGAAGGGAAATGATGTGCGGCTCGACGATTTGACTCTGCGCTGGAGCGTGCCTGCCGCATTCTCCGAATATCTGCTGATCGCCAGCGATCTGGATGCGGAATGGAAAAACCCGAACGGGCAGGTCCGCGAATTCGGGTTCGGCAGTTATATCTGTCCCTATATCTGGCTGACCGGACGGGAAAAAGGGTTCTGCTGGTGGCTGGAATCTTCGGCCAATCTTCTCAACCGGAAAAATGAAAAACCGTTCCGCATCGTGCGCACCAAAGATACGGCGCAAACCGAAATCAAATTGATTTCCGAAAGCTGCAAGATTCCCGGCAAACTGATTTACAAAATGGGTTTCATGGCGACTCCGGGCAAACGTTTCCAGGGCAGCTGGAGAAAGATCAATATCGGCTGGGAAGTCGGGGCTCCGCGGCATGAAACTTTCCATATGCGCGGGTTCATCAACCGCCCTAACGTCAAGCCTTATGCATGGACGCTGGAACCCTGGACCGGGCTGGTGCCTTACGATGCGAAACGTTTCAGAAAATTCGTTTCCGGAGTAAAGAAACGCGGCAGTTCGTTCATCCCGTATTCACAGCCGGCACATACCGCACCCATCGAGAAGGATTATGAATATTTCATCACGGAATCGGAACAGCTGCCTGTAACTTATATTGAAAGCGCCGCGGAATACCGGACCGGAGGGATCTACGATCCGGTGCCGCTCTGTCCGGCGACCCGGGGAGCCGAACTTTTCCTGTATCGTGCCGATAAGATCCTGACCGATTATCCCGAGCTCGGCGGGCTTTATTACGATATTTCACCCGGACGGGCCTGCAGCAATACCCTCCACGGCCACGGCGGCAAAGACGCTTTCGGCAGGGAATACAAAACTTCCACCTTGTATGATCTGCGGCTTTATTTCATGCGGCTGCGCAAAATCATACAAAATCACGGCAAAGACAAATTCCTGGTCCTTCATGCGCATAAGGCGTATTGCCCGTTCACGCACGGCATGGGCGATGTCTGGTGGCCGGGGGAACAATACTGGGCGCAGGCGGGAACTGATCCATTGTTTTACTGCACCGGCGTGAAACCGGAAGAGTATCAGTCCATATATTCCCCGAAAGTGCTCGGGACCGCGGTGAGTTTCCTTTCGGCGATCTGGTCTTGGAAGATGCAGCGGCAAAAGCATTTCAGCGCTGAAAAATCCCCGGTTGCCGACCCCTATACGATCGCATATATGACGGCGTGTCTGCTTCATGATATTCTGCCGGGCATGGTCCATTGCCACATGCCGACCATCCAGAAATTCTGGGATCTGAAACATGACCTGAAACTGGAAGATGCCGAATTCACCGGCTATTGGGAAAACGGCGGATATTCCGCAGATGCGCTGAAAATCTCCCGTTACGACCTGAAAAAAGGAATGCCTTTCGAACATATTCTGATCATTGGCAACATTGGCAGAAAACCCATGGATTTCCCGAAAAATTACGATCCCGGTTTCCTGCGGAACGATTGCAGTATCAAAAATCTCTGGAACGGTCAACCCGTAAAGGATCTGAAATCGTTGACGGTCAAGCCCGGTTCATTTTACCTGTTGGGAATCGGGATCGAATCCAAATAAAACCCGGCGATTTTTGCTTTTTTGCCCAAAGCATCCATTTATTTGCATAAAAAGACTTTGCAAGTGATTTGCAACGGAATAAAAACAGACTTATATTGAATGGAAAGCAAATTCAAGAAAATGCTAAAACGTCAAGAGGATTATATTTTTGCAGGAAAGAGACAGACCATGAACAGGACAAGTGATCAGTCTTCAACACCACCCACGAATACCTTGAATTTCAAAGGTCTATGTGTGATTGTGTTAAAGCCTAATGAGGCTTTAACAACCCCATTCTCTCTACTCCCAGGTGTAATCATATACATAATTATTTTCCCTTTCTTTTAAGACGTTTAATTTCTCATATCACATTAACATGAGGATTATAAATGTTATATTCGGCCTGCTGATAATCTTTCGTTTTATATTACTACATACAACACAATTTATCGTCATCTGCCGAAGAAATGAAAACACCATTCCTTTAATGTTATCTATCTTATTTGGGAATAGAGCGTTTAGGAAAAAGACTTATTGTTACCGTGACAGCCCAGCGAATTTTATGAAACTTTCTATATAATGTTCCGGTGTATCAGCTACGGCACCGATTGATTGAATTATCGATCTCCATTCCGGATTTGTCTCAGGAAAAAACTCTATAAATTTTTTCAAGTTTGACCGTATGGAATCTGGAACGGACACTGGAGATTCTATGACCAGAGTTTCCAGCAGCCGAAAAACATCATTCCGGTGTTTTAAAATATCATCCGAGCGAACCGAAGATGCATCCAAACTTTTCTGCTGACGTAAATTCAGATATGCAGCGGTCTTGAATACAATCAAGGCTTCGCTGTCCAAACAGGGAATTTCCTGCTTGACGGTTCTATGAGATATTCCGAAATTATAATAATCTTCACTCAAAATAATTGCGGACATACTGCGTATATATTGATCCGAGGATAATGGAGTGAATTTCAAATCCTTATGATTCGGGATCAGACTTCTGGAAAGCAATTCGATTTGCTGAGGAAAATTTTTATCATCCGGATCAAGGAATCGGTAAAAATGTCTTTTCTCATCTTTCGAAACATAGCATTTATATTTCCCTGCAAGGAGAAAGTTATGGAAAGCGTTGGCAAATGAAGAATTCATTCTTTCGAGCAGGATGAGAATATCTATATCCTTGGTCGAGCGGAAGCCGCCAAAATCTGTCAAATTCAACTCGCAGGCAGTTCCGCCGATCAGCATGAAATGGTCGGCAAAATCCCGGAAGTATTCTCTGAAGGTATCAAATCCTCTTACCATAAAAACTCCTCCATCATTTTTTGAAGTTCTCCGCAGACTCTCGGATCAGAATGATTTCGCAGCGAGAGATACAGTGAAAGTTTGTCTACGGATTTTTCTTTGCTGGAAAGCAGAAGCGGATCATATTTCCATAATTCCAGATATGGACCGCTGAATTCGCGCAGTTCCTCCGGATTCGCACGGAATTTTCGCCCGTAAACAGCAAAAACCTGATCAGGATCATCATTCAATAACGAATACTCGGACAAGGCTGATATCCCTGCCCGGATTGCCTTGTCGGGCGGAGAGACAAGACGAATTCTTTTTATCACTGGAGAGGTTAATTTTTCCTGCATCTTCTCCCAAAGAGTCCGGCGGTCATACAGAAAGACCAGGTATTTGTTTCGCCCGACGGCTGAAATTTCTGCAATCCCTGCTTGTTCTAATTCTTTGGCGGATCGGGAAATATAAACTTTATTGACCTTGAGAGCAGTCTGCATGAATTGAAATGCCAATTCGTTGCCATGTTCATGGTTCAGCAAATGAAAAAGCAGCATGACCTGCGCCCAGGGAGAGAAAAATTGCCGTAGCTCGTTTTTCTGGACATTGAATTTGTCTTGTTGCAGGGAAACCAACATTCCCGGCAAATAAATTTGTCTGTCCGGGATAATGAACGGAATCTGTGCCTTTATCAGATGACTGCAAAACTCTTTGGTTCCGGATGGAAAAACAAAAACCGTCTCTCCGGGGATCAATTTGTCAAGTATTTTTTTTTGTGCGATGATCTGTTCCGGTGCGGGAATGATTTGATTTTTGGCGGTCAGGACCAGAAAAGCATGCCCAAAAATCGAAGTTCTGCAAAAATCATAAGGAGCGCTGACGAACAACGGCAGGTTACGAGATCTTGCCTCTGTAACCTGAGTCCCCGATTCATCTCCAAAGGAGTGTAAAAATCGTGTCATGTGCTCATATAAAGAATTCATTTCGCGTCAATTCCTTTGTAACTATTCGTAAGTTACACTCAAATTGTAACAATGTCAAGTCAAAAAAGTATAAATTTCTTGTTTTCCTTTCTGCAGGGATATGTTTGACGAAGCCGGAGGATGATCTTTCCATTCTATTTTCCGGCGTGCGGGCACTCAGCTTTCCTGCACGCCGTTTCTCGGAATAAAACAGCTGTCTCATAGTTTTCCACTTTATTTTTTCATATTTTCAAACTTGACTGAGACGCTGGCGACGGGGAAAATAACTTTCACCCGTTCCTGCTGCAAATCAGCGTAGAGCCCTTCCTGCGGACGAGGGGAGATGATACGGCAGACCACATCCCCGGCGAGATACAGTTCGAAAAGCCGAAATGTCGAATCCACATGGACTTCCAGAATCGAATACCACGGAATCAGACGCTCGCTTACTCCATCGGAGATCCACGACCGGAAAGCCCTCACCTTCGCGATCTACTCCTCTGGCGGGAAATATATTTTGAATGCGGCCATGTCCCCCGCACAATGGACCGTTGGAAAATGGCATAAAATCGATGCAGTCTGGGACACCGAATCCATGGCTTTGTATGTCGACGGCGAACGTATTTGCCCGGTTCCAGTTCGGCGGATTACGATCCCGGTTTCCTGCGGAGCGATTGCAGTATCAAAAATCTCTGGAACGGTCAACCCGTAAAGGATCTGAAATCGTTGACGGTCAAGCCCGGTTCATTTTACCTGCTGGGAATCGGTCCTGTGTCCAGATAAAATCCGCGTCAGCGGGGTTTTCAGCAGATGCCGGAATCGCGGATGATCTTACAGTAGATTTCCTCGCCGACCGCCATACGGAAGACCGTAAACGAACTCAGCATCGCTCCCATCACTCCCGGAACGAGCGAACTCTGTCCGGCCATGAAGAAGTTGCGCACGGGGAGCCGGCCGAAGAGCCTGGCCTGAGCGCAGACGTTCCGGACGCCGTAGGCGCTGCCGGTGGGGGGATCGTAATCCCGGCAGGTGAGGGGACTCCCCGCCGCCGCGGGACGCAGGTGTCCTTTGAATTCGGGATAGATCTTTTCCAGATCCGCGGCGATATCCGCCGTGATCTTCTGCTTGAACTCCTGATAGGCGGGATCTTCCCGGCGCCGGGCGTGGGTGGAAGGCGCTCCTTCGGGAAAACCGGGCGGCATCGTCCGGAAGGCCGCAATGGAGGAACGCATTTTTCCGTGAAGATCTGGTTCGCATTCCAGCAGGTAGCCGGTGCTGTATGCGTCGCTGCTCCCGTTCAGAATAGCTTCCAGATCGTAGCTGGAAAAGTAGGAGACCAGTCCGGGCGTGACCGGTGTTCCCTCGTCGATGACGTAATAGGCGCAGAAGAAACTGGTCGAATCCCGGAATCTGCGGAGCCTGCGGCACAGCGAGGGCGTGCGTGCCTTTTCCGGCAGAAGTTCGAATGCCGTCGAAGGATGAATGGTGAAAAAGACCTGATC
>JAZUCR010000341.1:0-17741 GCA_045639225.1 Victivallales bacterium | reverse complement strand
TACGCTGATGCAGAACATGTCTTTGCTTGAGGTCTTATCATGGACTAGAAAAACAATTCTGAAACCTCCAGACTGGAATTTACCCGATCAGCCCGATCTTTTTGGAGATTTTTTCTGCTGATTTTTTACCGGACAGCAGTGGTTATTATTAATATATTTCCAGCCGCCGATGCAGGAGCGCGGCATGCCGTAATGGATATACCCGACATAATACAGCGAATTGGCCATGGCCGGGCATTTCATGATTCCCTTCCGGTATTTGGCGGGAATGACTGCGAAATTCTTTTTAGTCAGATCCGAGCAGAAATCCATCGGGGACCCGATCCCGGGCATCAGGTAAGGCGAGACAAACCAGGTCCAGGGATTTGCATACGGCCCGGTAATACCCCGCAATTCGATCCTGTCCGGCAGATCGGAATGGATCGCGAACGGAATGATGATGTCTTTGTTGTCGAACCCATACTGGATTATACCGCCGGCGACTTGCTTGATGTTGCCCTGACAGCTGGCCCGCTGTGCCGCCTGTCTGGCTTTGGCCAGTGCCGGCAGCAGCATCCCTGCCAGAATCGCGATGATCGCGATCACGACGAGGAGCTCTATCAGCGTAAAATACGTGATCTCGAGCTGCATTTTCCTGTTGGTCTTTTTGCCGTTCCGCCAGCGGAACAATGTGGTTTGTTTCATTTTCTGAATCCTTTCCGTTTATTTTTTGGTTGTTGCTTTTTTTGCTATGACATTATTTTTTTCAATTATTAGCCTTTGCCGAATGGATCCAGACCGGACTGCTCCAGCACCATCTGCCGTCCCGGGTGACTGCCCTGATGTAATAACAGTCGCATTCCCGTTCCGGACGATAGTCGAAAAACTGCTGATGGTCGTAATCCCGGAAAATGATGTAATCCCGCTCGTTCTTGACCAGCGTGATCCGGTCGACCGGAGAATCGGCGGAAAAATCGAACCAGATCGTTCTGGGTTCATTTGCCGGCAGTTCGAATTCCTCTCCCATATAGTGACCGTTGATCCGGAAATCCAGCTTCATCCGTCCGCCGGTGAAACCGTAGCAGCGGCGGGCTTTGAGCGCTTCGAAAATGGCCGGCAGCGTGTTTTCTGCCGCCCAGACGCCGGTGATCCCGGGACAGTCATTGCCGTTGACGGTCATCCCGGCATTTCCGGAATGGTCGTCCGAACCGGCGATGACTCCGGTTTTCCCTCCGTTCCGGAGAGCGTCCTGCCAGCTTCCGCCTTCACACCAGGAGGTTTTCCGGGGGAACAGCGGATGATCGAAATATTCGGCACAGTCGCCGCGGGAGATGATCTCCAGCAGCGGGGGCATCAGTTCCGGCGGAATGGAGTTGAAATCGCATCCGGCGGAAAGCCGGTTGGTGTCATGCGGCACCAGCAGCAGGTCGGACCGTTTCAGCCATTCGGCCAGCTCGGACTTCGTGATCTCTCCGTCATGTTCGCCGCGGAGCAGCGATCCGGAATGATTGTCGTAATACACGACCAGATTGTTATACCAGGGATAGGAATCCCGTTCATACGCGAGTATGGTCGTGAATTTTCCCGGCTGGTAATATTGCTTCACCTTCTCCCGGATCAGATCCCATTTACCATCCTTCCAGAGTTCCGCGTGGCCGATTCCGCCGTGGTCGTGGTCGGTCAGTGCGGCAAAATCCAGTCCGGCGCGGTCGCGGATATTGCGGAAATAGGCGTCGATATCCGTTTCCCCGTCGGAAAGATCGGTATGTCCGTGCATTTCCCCGAAAAACAGGCGGTATTCGGGTTCGGGCGGATAAAATTCTTTTTCCACGCTGAAAACCCTGGCCGCCAGTCCGGCCGGATCCGGGTCGGCCCCGCTGTACACCAGATCGGTGAACTTGCGGCAGCGGACCGGAGTGTCGTATCTGCGCGCCGGGAATCTTTCCGTATTCTGCATGCCGTCCGGTTTCATGTGATCCAAAACTTTCTTTCCGTTTTTCAAGTTTGCCGATCAAGGTTCGAATTCCGTCTCTGGTGAGGAACATTTCATTCTCATGTTCCTGATTTTTGAAACTCCGGACGGAAATACTGCTTGAAAATAATTTCTTTCTGTATATATTATACTCAAAATATAGAAAATGTAAATGTCAAATCATCCTAAAGCAATGTCAAAAAATACAATAATAGATGAAATTGCTCCACTGGTCTGGGAGCGGCAGGACCCCTTGCCGATGCCGGTGCTGGAAATCTGCAACTACACGTTTCTGCAGCTGAATGCGTGGAATCATAAAAAGAATTTCGGCCAATACTGGCGGCTTTACTGGAATGCCGAAAAAGGCACCCGGGTCATTTTTCAGGATAAAAAATACGAGATGAATGCCCGAAAGGTATATCTGATTCCGTCCCACATTGCCACTTCGACTGAATTGGATCATCCCGCACCTCATTTTGCCGTGAATTTCAAAATCGGCGCTCAGTTCGAGAATGTCCGGCGGCAGATCTATGTTTTCAGTCCGGTTTTCCTGAAACGTGCACTGCGTCATTTCGAGTCCCTGACCGGGGAAATGTCCCGTCTCATGGTGATCCAGAGCATTGTCGCCCATTATCTCAGCCTGATCCCGCCGGAGGATTTTACCGAATCCGAGCGGGAAAAGCTCGATCCGCGGATCGCCCGGGCGGTGGCCATCATGGAAAGTGAACTAGCCAGGCCGATTGCCGTCAGCGAACTTTGCCGCCGGGTGAGCATGTCACGGAACAATTTCTACCGGCTGTTCCTGGAAGAAACCAAAAAAACACCTCATTTCTTCCTGTTCGAACTCCGGATGATCCGGGCTCGCTGGCTGCTGCGTTTCACCAGCCAATCCATCGATGAGATCGCGCTGGCCACCGGATATGCCGACCGGTATCATTTTTCCAAGGCGTTCCGGAAGTTTTACGATTGTCCGCCGATCCGTTACCGGCAGCGGAACTCCGCCAAATAAACGGCCCGGCGGGATCGGAATGCGGTCAGTCCGGCGGTTTTCTGACCAGCTCGCGGCGAGTCAGACCGCAGCGCTGCCGGATCAAACTGTAGAGATGGTTCACCGTTTTCATCCCGGTATAATAAAACGCCCCGTTTTTTGCGGAAGTCGAGTCCTGAATGCAATACCTTGGTGCTTTTTTCTGTCTTCCGCTTGAAATCTGTCATTTGTGAGTCATATTACCATTCTGTCAAATCAAAAAGGAGCGTTCAGAATGAGTCATATCCGCGTTTTGATCAATGCCGTGCTGGCCGGGATTTTCATCGGACTGGCCGGGACGGTGTATCTTTCGGTCCCGAATAAATTTGCCGGGTCATTCCTGTTCGGATTCGGTCTGCTTACGATCGTCTGTTACGGGTTCAAACTTTATACCGGTGCGATCGGATATCTGGTAAATCAGGGAAGAAAAACGGGTTCGTATGCGGTTATGCTCGCGATCATCTGGGCGGGCAACTGGATTGGCACCTGGCTGGTCGGTTCGGCTTTGCGCTGTTCCCGGGTCGGCAGTGAACTCAGCCGGAAAGCGGCTTCGCTTTGTTCCGCCAAGGTCGCGGACGACTGGATCAGTCTCCTCGTTCTGGGTTTTTTCTGCGGCCTGCTGATGTATCTGGCGGTGGAATCTTTCCGACGGAAAAATGAAATTCCGACGCCGGGGCCGGTTCTGATGGTTTTTCTGTGCGTGATGATCTTTATTCTGAGCGGTTTCGAACACTGTATTGCCGACATGTTTTATTTTTCCGCCGCCGGCGCGTGGAATGCGGATTCATTGAAAACGATCCTGATCATTACCGCCGGCAACAGCCTCGGCGGCTTCCTGCTGCCCGCGGCGGAACTGGTCCGGCACGACGCCTGACCGCGGCAGACCCGGACTGAACCGGATCTGCCGTGTATTCCGTTATGGAATGGAGTTATTTCTTATCGATCTTTTCCATCCAGGATTTCAGCAGAGCGGCGGCGGTTTCACGTCCGCCGATACCGAACGCAATGGCTGCGGCGATGCAGGCCGCGCCGAGGATGAGTGAAAACGTGATCTGAACGATGGAATCGCCGATTTTGAGGTTGCTGACCGCCAGGGCGATGGTCAGGATGATCACACAAACCCGGATCGCGCCGGTAACGAGCTCATTGCATTTGCCTTTGACTGCGGTCGCGGCAAAATTGGCCAGCCAGAGACCGATCAGCAGGACCACGATGCTCAGCAGCACGTTGCCGCCGAAATGGACGAAATTCCGGATCAGTTCGGCCAGCTGGGTGAATTCCAGGATTTCGCAGGCCGCCAGCACGGCCATGGCGACGATCGTGATCAGGGTCAGTTTACCGACGATCACGGACGGCGCAACTGCATTCTCTTTATTCTCGGATTTGAATCCCAGATTTTCCAGGAAACGGTCCAGGCCGAAAGCCGCAGTCAGCTGGGCCACCAGCGAGGCTGCAAAGGAGCCGGCCAGCACGGAAATGAAGATGATCAGCGCCGCACCGATGATGTCGCCGGTTGCTTCCAGCAGTTTATTGAAGAACCCGGCAACGGAATCGGACAGCACCTTGATCTGCAGGGCGGTCAAAGCGGAAATCACCACCGGGATCGCCACCAGAATATAAGCGACGATGCTGACCATGCCGGCCAGTCCGGAACTGCCGAAAACTTTCGACACACCGGCGGTTTCGCCGAATGCATTCAGACGGCTGATGATGATCAGTCCGGCAACCGCTTTTCTGACAATGCCGGCAACAAAAAGACCGACTGCGAGGATGGCTGCGGCGGCAATCAGATTCGGGATGTAAGTCAGAACTTTTTCGAACATCGCCTGAAGCGGGGCCGTGATGCCGTAGATTTTCAGCACATTGAGAATCGCCGGCAGGAAGAACAGAAACACGGTATAATAACAGGTTTTGGCCGTATATTCGGCAACGGCATCCTGATCCGATGCTCCGATCTGGGCGGCCAGATGATCATTGAGTTTGCTTTTCAGCATGGCGGTTTTGACGACCGAACGGATGATTCCCGCCACGATCCAGGCGATCACCGCCAGCAGCAGCGCTCCGGCAATATTCGGTGCATAAGTCGCTACCGAGGATGCAAAATCTTTCAGCGGTTCCGCCGCCGCGTGCATTTTCAGCACGGAAAAACAGCCCAGTACCGTGAAAATCATGATGATATAGTAAATGACCTTGCCGGCGAAGGTGTCGGAATTGCTGATCTGCGGTACTTCCGTTCCGTCCGGAAGAACCGTTTTCCGCGCATTGAGTTTATGGATCAATGCCGAGGTTTTTTTGGATGCGGCCAGGGCGATCAGCCAGCCGATGACCAGGATGGCAATGGCTCCGACCACATTTAAAAGGTTGCTGTCCAGAATCATTTTCCAGATTTTTTTGAAGAAATCTTCCATTTTGTTTCTCCTTGGTTTACTGTTTTTGTATTGTTTATGCAGGATTTACGGAAAATCCTGCAGCCGTCTCGAGACCGCAAATCATACCTCCCGCCCCAGCTGGTCTTCACTTGCCCGGATCGCTTCCGGAGTTCCCATCAGGGTCAGGACATCATTCTTTTCCAGACCGGTATTGCCCCGGGGCACCACGAACCGGTCATCCCGCCGGATCAGCAGCACCAGCGCCCCGTTCGGCAGCTCCAGGTCTTTCAGGGTTTTGCCGACCAGACTGGCGGGTACCGGCAGCTCGCGGAAATCGGAATTGGCATCTCCGGTTTCTTCGAAGGTCAGCGGCATCCGGAGAGTACGGCGCAGCGGTCCGGCCAGTTTCAGCATATTGGCCAGCGGCATGATCGTCATGCCCTGCACCAGCACTGACATGAGCACGATGAAGAAGATGATATGAAACAGGAAAGACGAATCCTCGACTTTATGGATCATTGCGAAAGTCGCCAGCATGATCGGGGCGCCCCCGCGCAGTCCGACCCACGCCGTCAGGAGCCGTTCCCTCATATTGAACTGGCTGCCGATCATGCACAGCATCACTGCCAGCGGACGCGACACCACCATCAGGAACAAGGCCACTGCCAGGCCGAAGTCTTTGACCTCCCATACTTTGGATGGGTCCGCCATGATCCCCAGCATCGTAAACAGGATCGCCTGCATGATCCAGGTCAGACCGTCACAAAACCTCCCCAATCCGTTATGGAATACAAAATGGCTGTTTCCCATGACTATTCCCGCAGCATAAACCGCCATGAAACCGTTTCCCCAGCATGATTCCGCTACCGAAAAGATCATCAGCACCATCACGATCCCCAGGGCGTAATACAGCCCGTTGTAATCGAAATTGATTTTGTTGTACAGCCACACCGCCGCCCGGCCCAGCAGATACCCGATCAGCAGTCCGATAGACATTTTCACTGCAAAATCCCGGATGAGATACAGATACTGGGAAGCCGGCGGACTGACCCCGGTC
This sequence comes from Victivallales bacterium, assembly GCA_045639225.1. Classification (GTDB taxonomy): domain Bacteria; phylum Verrucomicrobiota; class Lentisphaeria; order Victivallales; family UBA1829; genus SIG94. The sequence goes on along the minus strand of JAZUCR010000341.1, from coordinate 11,337 downwards.
GATTCTTCCAGCTTCACCAGGCTGATCATGAACAGCGTCAGCAGGGTCGCCATCGGATCGTTGCTGCCCGATTCCAATTCCAGCAGCGGCTGCAGATTGCCTGTCAGACTTACGCTTTTGGACCGGAGAATGGAAAACACCGCTGCCGCATCGGTCGAGGATATGATCGAACCCAGCAGCAGACACCAGGAAAATTGTATGTATTCGTCCGGAAGCAGAATTTTACCAAGGCCCCAGATAAAAATACCCGAGAAAAGCGCGGTCAGCAAAACGCCCAGACTCGAGAGGATCCCTCCCGTGACCAGAACCGGACGGATCGATTTGAAATTGGTGTCGAAACCGCCCGAAAACAGGATGAAGGCCATCGCCGTCGTTCCGATCGCATTTGCCGTTTCCGTATTGTCGACCATCAGTTTGTGATTGCCCAGCAGATCGCTGCCTGCCACCAGACCTACCACCAGAAAAAGCAGCAGACACGGCATATTGATGATACCGGAAAGCTTGCTTGACAGGAGACTGATCAACATCAGCAGTGCGAATACACCCAATACTGCGGCTAATGACTCCATGATTCTGCGCCCTTGTCAAATTCCGTTGATCCAATAGCCGGTAACATATCATGCTGAGCCGGAATTTCAAGGCGGTGAACCGAAAAATATCCCGTTTTTCACGGTCAGCGGTGTTCGGGGTCGGGCTTGCGGATCCACAGGTTTTCCGCGATCGCCAGAGGAATGTCTTTTTCTTTCCCTTTGTGGATGATCCGGAATGCGGTTTTATCCAGCGAGATCCCCTGAAGGATCAGTTCGTCACCTTTTTTCAGACCCGCCGTATCGGCGTTCGCAATATTCCGGCCGAACCGTTCCAAGGTGCCGCTTTCGCCCGGACGCAGCTGGCTCAGCACACAGACTTGACGGAAATTTTCTTCGCTCAGGAAGGACATGGCTTCGGTCAGATAGACCTGCAGTGCTTTGGCATCCGACCGGTTTTCGATCGCTTCGGAAAACAGGATGAACCGTTCGATGGTCTCTTCATCGACAGCATGTTCCAGACGGCAGGCCGTTTCGGAGGCTTTTTCCGGATTCAGTCCCAGGATCTCACCGAAGAATTTTTTCAGGATGCGGTGGCGCCATACCACCTGATCGGCGATCTCTTTCCCCGCGGCGGTGAGCTGCACCGGATAATGCGTATTGTAGACGATGCAGCCCATCTTATCCAGCTGACGCAGCGCGGCGGTCACCGACGGCATTTTGACATTCAGCTTTTCCGCGATTTCCTTGGTATGAGCATGGCCTTCGATCGCGATCAGTTCCGAGATCGCTTCCAGATAATCTTCCAAACTCTCTGACAGCCGCAAAGTCATGTCGCCCTCTCTCCTCTTTTGGGTCCTTTAATATAAACGTCCGTCCGGGAAATGTCAAGCCGGTACCGTCAATGTTTTCCCGGTCGGCGGTTCCGGTTTCCCGCCGGAAGCAGCAGCGGTTTTTCCAGCAGCGGGCGGCATCCCGCAAACCAGCTGTCCGGCGCCTGCAGGATCAGCCGGATGTCAGCATTCTCGAATCGCAGTTCCGCCAGCGGCCGCTCCGGCTGTTTCGGGTCAAAACAGATGAACGGACGGTCCGGGACCGTGCCTTGATAAGTCTGCGGACGGAACAGATTTTCCAGCGTGTTCCGGTCCAGCTGCTCCATGAGGCAGAAGACGGCCTGATCCCCGGTCTGGGAACAGAACATCGGCGGATCTCTGCGCAGCTGATGCCAGCCCTGATACGGCGTATAACCGAGCTTGTTGACGTCCTTCTGCACAGCGGCGCTTTTCGCCGGATCGATCCCGACCGCCAACCGGGCGGACGGATTGGTTCCCGAATTCCGGATCGCCATTACCGCAAATCCGGTCACTGCCTCCGGCAGCGATTTCGGCAGAACATTTTTCTTATCCCGCAGCAGATAGAGCAGCCCGTATTCTTTCAAGGCCGCAGTCGGATTCAGCCTCAGCACGGAAATCAGTTCGGCTTCCGGACTGAGCTGGACAGGTCCTTTCGCCGGCAGCGGCTGTTTCAGCCATTGCGACAAAGCTGAATTTTCCTTGGCCCGGACCGTTAATTCCACTTTGAGAAAATCATTGTTTGCGGAAAACACCACGGCGGCATCCCGGAGCTCCGCCAGCAGTTCATCCAGACCGTTCAGGATCAGGCGTGACGTTGCATCCTTCGTGTTGAATGAACCGAACCGGAAATGCCGATGGATCGCCTCGGCCCCGACCGTTCCCCGGAGCAGTTCGCCCGGTTTCAGATTTTTGCCCGGCGGGTCGGCCGGGAAGGGTTCGGTCAGTCCTTCCGTGTCGAATACGACCAGGTCGCCTTTCCGGCGGGCGCGGAAACGCATTCCCCACAGTTTGCCGCGGTTCTCCGGCTCTTGTATCTCAGGCAGCGAATAAGCGATGATCCGCATCGCCGGTTTTTCCCCGAAGGAATAAAAATGGATCTCCGACGGACGCGTCAGATTCATACCGTAGCGGGTTGCCCCCATGGTCAGCACGACCGTGACAGCCGCGGCCGTATCCCGGAACCGCGGGGCGATCACGTTATCCAGCCGCGAGGCTGCCTGCGAGACCTGCGGGACCGAGGCCAGTTCGAATCGGGCCGCCGGCGGTTCAGCCGAAATGGCAAGGGTCACAAACAACAGAATCGGAATTAAAATTTTCATGGACGTTTCCCTTTCCTGAAACGGGTGATGAATGAAGCATCGCAATCGCCGTCTTCCGGCAGGATCTGAATATAGCCGGGCGTCATCCCGCCGGTCAGCGGATGGACGAATTCCTCCAGCGTGAATTCAGGGTGCGATGACAGAAAAGTTTCGATGTTCAGACGGTTTTCATCGCGGAGCAGCGAGCAGGTGGCATAGACCAGCACACCGCCTGGTTTGACCGCTTTCGAGGCGGAATCCAGCAGCTTTTTCTGGACCGCGGTCAATTCCGCCACGCGTTCTTCGGTCAGGATCCAGCGGCTTTCCGGGTTGCGCCGCCAGCGGCCCGACGAGGAACAGGGCGCATCGATCAGAACGCCGTCGCACGAATTTTCCCCGACCGGCAACGCGGTTCCGTCCCATTCCCGGGTGCGGATATTGCTGAATCCCGCGCGTTTCGCACGCTGCCGGAGTTCTTCGAGTTTCCTGCCCCGGATATCGGAGGCGGTGACCGTGCCTTTCCCGTTCATCAGCGAGGCCAGGTGCAGGGATTTTCCGCCGCCGCCCGCGCAGGCGTCCCACCAGCATTGTCCTTCCTGCGGCGCGCAGACGAGTCCGATACACTGTGAGGAAAGATCCTGCACCTCGATCCAGCCTTGTTTGAACGCGTCCAGTTCCGGCAGATTCACGGGACTGTCGATCCGCAGGGCTGCCGCAATGTGGTCGTCCGGAACGGCTTCGATATTCGGTTCCCGCAATGAATCGGTCACTGCCTCGGCAGTTGTCCGCTGCACCCTGAGCCACACCGGCGGACGGCTTTGCTGGAGGGCAAGGAAATCTTCCGACGGTTCGAAATCCAGATGCGGATAAATCCATTCCGGCAGACATTCCCGGCTGGAAATATCGGCGGAAAATCCTTTGAGACGCAGGAACGCATTGAGCCGGGCGATGGGCGTTTCCGGAGTAAAAATGTCACCCCGGCAGGATTCCTCCAGTCCCGTCTGATTCAAAAAAATGACGGTTTCCGGCAGATCGATTTTTTCCGCCGCCGCGGCGCCCGCCAGCAGAAAAGCCGGTTCGGGTGAATATTTCCGGAGCGGACCATACCAGCGGAAGACCGCAAAAATCAGATTCGAATACAGCCTGCGGTCTCGTCCGCCGATCCGCCGGTCCTGCCGGAACACGCGGCTGAGGAACTGATCCGCCGGCCGGTGTTCTTTCAGCACCTCGCGGAGCGCTTCCTCCAGCAGGGCGACCGACCGGGCGGCTCGGGTTTGGATCCAGGCGTCTTTCAGCTCGCCTTCACGCATCGGCGGGTTCCTTTTTCTTCCCCGGCGTCAGGATGAAGAAAAGGCCGCCGGAAAGATTGTAGAGAATGATGATCGCGGTGATGGTCAGCGAGACCGCCAGCGCGGCGTCATAAGTCATGCCGCCCGCCTGCAGGATCGGGATCACGAACAAGTCGCGGGTGCCGACTCCGCTCTGGGTCGTCGGCAGCAGTCCGGCGATGTTGCCGATCGTGATGGCCGCCAGCACGACCAGAAACGGCTGCATCTGGCCTGTGACCGCGGTCGCCACGCACCAGGCTTCCACGCCCAGCACCAGGTTGACCAGCACGATGCTTGCAATGATGCAGATCACGATCTCTTTCCGGCAGCTGGCGTAGGAATCCAGCGCATTGGTTACCTTGGAATAGGTCCCGTGCGTGATCCGGTCGCCGAATTCGCAGAGTTTCCGGTAAAGGGATATTTTTTCCAGCAGCCGGTGATTGAACACCACCACCGAAGCGGCGATCCCGACCGCACTTCCGGCCAGCAGAACATATGTGAACTGCTGCATCACGCCTCCGATCGAGGAAATGATATCCCAGACCAGCGGCAGCATGCCCAGGGTCAGCGCAAAAATGCCGATCATCCCGGTGAAACGGTCGATCAGGATGGTGAAACCGCCGTCGAATTTGCGTCCTTTCGGGATCCGTGCGGTCAGGAAACCGATCCGCACCAGGTCGCCGCCGATCGCCCCGCCCGGCAGCACCAGCGAAAAGAAAAACGACTGCATGGTCAGCGAATTGGCCATCCACAGCGAGCAGTCGATCTTCTGTGCCCGCAGCAGGATCCACCACCGCCACGCATTGGCGAAAATATGGATCCCATACAGCACCAGCGCCGCCAGGATCCAGTAAGGGTTCGCTTTCAGAAGCGTATCCAGAAAGCCGTCCGGCGTTTTATACACCAGAAACGCGATGATCCCGACTGCCAGCAGCAGTTTCAGCACGGTTTTTATCCATGTTTTCATCTATTTTCCTTCATTTTCCATTTGCAGAGAGGTCATTCCTCTGTTATATTGCCGGATAAATATGTGGAAAGATAACCTGTTTTCCGGATTTTTCAACAGAAAATAACGGCTGACGGGCGGAATTTGATGAGTTTTTTCATCGGAAAGTTTGGAGAAATGGCTGGACCTGTTTTGAATTTACTGTTTGTCGGCGATATCGTCGGCAAAGGCGGACGTGCCGCCGTGAAAGCACTGATTCCGCTGCTGAAACAGCGGCACGGCGCTTCGTTCGTGATCGCCAACGGCGAAAACTGTGCCAACGGCGCCGGATACAGCCTGACCTGTATCCATGACCTCGAAGGTTCCGTGGATGTTTTCACTTCCGGCGACCACACCTGGGACCAGAAAAATTTCGAGCAGGAGATCCTGTCGGTGAAAAATCTCGTCCGTCCGGCCAATTTCAGTTCGCTGCAGCCCGGCCGCGGCTGGGCTGTTTTCCGTAATCCCGCAGGCGGCGAGATCGCTGTCATTTCCCTGCTCGGACGTGTCTTCATGAAGGACAGCGCTTCCTGCCCGTTCGAAACTGCGGAAAAGATCATTGCGCAGCTGCCGCCGACCGTCAAATGCATCATCGTGGATATCCATGCGGAAGCGACCAGCGAAAAAGCCGCGATGGCGTGGGCGCTGGACGGCAAAGCGACTGCGGTGATCGGCACTCATACGCATGTGCAGACCGCCGATGCGCGCATCCTGCCCGGCGGCACCGCGTTCCTGTCCGACGTCGGCATGGTCGGCGGACACAATTCGATCCTCGGACGCGATATCCCCGACGTGGTCCGCAAATTCCGCACCGGCATGCCGACCCGTTTGAACGTGACCGAAAAAAACATCCGGCTGGATTATGCCGTGATATCCTATGAAATGAACACCGGCCATGCCGTTTCGATCAAAGCTTTTTCCGAATTTCATACCCCGGAGGATCATTGATATGAAGACCATTCCCGCCATTGACTGGAAACGCACCGATGCCCTGATCGCCCTGGCTCTGGAAGAAGACCTCGGCGACGCCGGCGACGTCACCACCAATTCCGTCATTCCTGAAAATCTCGTTACCGATGCGGTTTTTCTCGCCAAGGAAGATCTGGTCTGCGCCGGACTGCCCGTGGCGGAACGGCTGTTCCGCACGCTCGATCCTTCCCTGCGCTGGGAACCGCTGGTCAAGGAAGGCGATTTCTGTCCGAAGGGCACGCTGATGGCCAAAGTCCACGGTCCCGCGCGGATCCTGCTGACCGGCGAACGCACCGCGCTCAATTTCCTGCAGCGGCTGTGCGGCGTGGCTACTGCCTCGAAAAAATATCAGGATGCCGCCGGCGATTCCTGCCGCATTCTCGATACCCGCAAAACCACGCCCGGCTGGCGCAACTTGGAAAAATATGCCGTTGCCGTCGGCGGCGCTTTCAACCACCGGATCGGCCTCTATGACCGAGTGATGATCAAAGACAACCACCGTGAACTGGCCGGACTCGAAGGGGCCGGCGGCATCGCCCGTTCGGTGGAACGCGCCCGCAAGATGTATCCGGATCTCGAGATCGAGGTGGAAGTCGATTCCCTGGCCGAGCTCGCCGAAGCGGTCGAAACCGGTGCCGAATACATTCTGCTGGACAACATGAGCGATGAAATGATGGCCGAAGCGGTGAAATTCGTGAATGGCCGTTCCAAACTCGAAGCGAGCGGCGGCATCACGCTGGCGCGGATCCCCTCCGCGGCGAAAACCGGGGTCGATTTCATTTCCTCCGGCGCGCTGACCCATTCGGTCAAATCCAGCGATATTTCCATGGATATTCTGCTTCCCGGAGGTGAAAAATGATTGCACAACTGACTGGAACTCTGATCGACGCCTCATTTACCGAGGCGATCGTTGATGTCGGCGGCGTCGGATATCAGGTGCTGATCCCGATGAGCACGTTTGACAAACTCCCGCGTCCCGATGAAAAGAAAACCGTAACGCTGCTGACCTGGCTGCAGGTGCGGGAAGACGCCCTGACGCTGTTCGGATTCGCCACAAGACAGGAGCGCGACGTGTTCCTGGTGCTCATCACCGTGAACGGCATCGGCGCCAAGACCGCGCTGAACATCCTCAGCTGCATGAACGTGACTTCGTTCTGTCAGGCGGTGGCGTCCGGCGATCTGAAGAGCCTGAAGAAGATCAGCGGAGTCGGCCCGAAATCCGCCGAACGCATTCTGGTGGAACTGCGGGACAAGATCCAGAAGATCGCCCCGGAAACAGCCTTTGGCGGCGGTGCGGCTCCGACCAAAGTCGACAAAGCGGTGGAAGACGCCATTCTGGCCCTGGGTCAGCTCGGATTCCAGGGACCGAAATTCCAGAAACTCGTGGCGGACGTCGCACTCGAGATCCCCGAAGACCAGCGGTCCACGGAAAACATCATCCGCAAGGCCCTGCAGGCTTTGAACCGCTGAGTGCCGGGATTCATGGCGTTGAGCTTGTCCGCGATTTTGCAGCCGTCCATGAACGGCTCCGCAGCCGGGATGTGTTTCTCACCTCAACACTCCCGGCTGCGGGCTTTCTCCCGCGGACCGTGGACACAATGGACTTGGTGGACACTGAAACGATCCCGCCGAAAAGAGGCTTCCGCGCAGATATGCCATCGCGTCGATGCATACTTCATTTCGGCATATTTTTCCCAAGACTGTTTTTCCGGTATTGTCCGGGACTTTGCCGGTAGGCTCTCTGAAAACATTTCGAGAAATACAACGGGCTGTTGAACCCGCTGTTCAGAGCGATGGCTTTGACCGGCAAGTCTGTGGACAGCAGCAATTTTTCAGCATAATCAAGCCGTTTCTTCAGGATAAATACGGCTGGGGTGTGGGAAAAACACCGGCTCCATTTTCTATATAACGTCCGGAGGCTGATCGAATATTTCCGACAAATCTGTTCCAAGGTCATCTCTTTATTGAAATTTGAGTTGATGTAGGATATGATCTCATAGATCTCGGAATCCCGGGTCGAGCTGTTTCCGGGTGTAGCGATCGCCAGCGTCGTCTCCTCGAGGAGACGCAGGAAAAGACCATCCATGCGGTCTGCCGCGCCGGGAACATATATCTCTTCGATAGTGACCAGTATTTCGTTGATGAGGTTTTCGATATGATGGTTCATTATGAAATCCCCCGTCAACGGTTTGAATGTATTCATAATGAAGTCAAAATCTTCAGCCGGTATGGTAAAATACAGCTCGTCGTGTTTCCGTCCGCACAATGTGTGCAGTATGGTTCCCGGCGGTAAAATCGAGATATAGGGCTGATTTGACGAGCGTTCATGCAGCTCGCCATTGACTAAAGAGCGTGCGATCCCGGGATCAGTTCTCAGTATGAAGCAGAAATGCGGGACCGTAAGAAGTCTTTGTCTGGAATAGAGAAGATGATTTTCCTGCCACGCCATATTACGCAGCCGAAACGGACGTTTTATCAAACGGGGCATATCCAGCAGATTGACATATTTATTTGACATAAAATAAACTGTTTTTGGCAGAAAATGGATATTTTATCATCTTTAACCGGGTTGTATTTCTTTCTTTTCCGATTATAATATATAACGTATTTGAAACATATGCAAATACGTTTTTCTGACTTTCCCGGAAAAAGTCAAGAACAGGCATGATCCGGGAAAAGCCGGAAACGTTGAAAATGGCGAAAAATGGAAACTTTCGGGACCTGCGGCATTTTTGATTTTTATGATTGCGATGCAGGGTTCCTCGAAAAATCCGTTTGACGCAAGGCCGCGAGCCGACAACCAGGAAAGGATGGTGCACAGATGAAAACCACATGGAAACGGTCAAGCACTTTGCAGCGGACACTCAAATCAGGATTTTCAAGCCGACGACATTTGTTTACATTGATAGAACTCTTGGTTGTCATAGCGATCATCGCGATTCTGGCAGGGATGCTGCTGCCGGCGCTGAATTCGGCACGTGAAAAAGCCAGAGCGGCATCCTGCCAATCGAATATCGGGCAGATCGTCAAAGGCTGGATTTACTACTCCGGAGACCACCAGGACTGGTCGATGCCGATGAACCGGGGTTCGCTCGGCCCCGGGCAATCACGTCAGGATTGGGATCTCTGGACGCACCGCTTGTATACCGACTACAAAATAACCCATCAAACTTTTTTCTGTCCGACAGCCAGACCGCTTTATGTGTATCCTTTTGATACTGTAAATACATCCACGGGACAAAAATGGGCGGAAAAGGATATGCTTGAAAATGCTTTTGGGTTTGCATATTATGTCTCTTACGGATATACATCCCCGCACTTCGGCGGCTACAATTATTCAACAAGTTTACGGACCGATATGATCAAATTCAGCTCGATAAAATCGCCGTCGACCAAAATACCGTTTTCCGAATCCGGAGTCAATACGAATGGAACGCAAGGCAGACAGGGATGCGCCGCAGTGAATGATTCCATTGCCGGCAGCCGGTTTGGAAATATCGCCAATCCGCACGGGCTGAATCAACAGTTGTGGTCGGCTCTGAAGGGAAACTCAAACCACGGCTATGCAGACGGACATGTGGGAATGGTGATGAATCCGCATCAGTATTTTATCCGGGCTGAATTCAAGAAATGGCTCCCTGAAGGCGGGTGGGGTTACCGCCCGTTCCGTCCATTCTTATAAACACCGGCAATTAAGTAAAAAAACAACCAAAACGTCAACTAAATTTGAAAAAGAACCAGAACTTTTGAAATCGGTCCAGGAGAACAATCAAATGAGAAAAAAGTTTATCGGCGGAGTATTGGGTATTGCAGCGTTTTTTGTCTTGAACGCATCCGAAATTTATCCTTCCAGCATCAACGTCAAGGACTTCGGTGCTGTGGGAGACGGGATCGCCGATGATACCGCCGCGATCCAGAAAGCATCGAATGCTGCCTATGCCAGGTTCGCAGCCAACCAAATCGGCTTGCGCAAGCGTTTTTTGAAAACCGGTATCACCATGCACCCTGTCCCGGAAGTGGTGTTCCCGGCAGGGACATACCGCCTGACCGGACCTGTGGCATTCCGTTTCTATGTTCATTTGCGCGGCATCGGGAAAGCGGTGATCAAACAGGCCGTAAAAGACCGGGATTCGTTTTTCTTTTACTGGGGGAAAGGACTCCGGATCCGCAATCTCACCTTCGAAGGCGGAAGGAAACAAGTGCTGATCTGGACACGCAATGATCTTGCCAGTGTTCGGATCGAGAACTGCCATTTCCGGAATGCGGTCTGCGGGCTGGAAAGCTACAACTGGACGAAAACCGATCCGAAAACCGGAAAACGGCAAGTCTGCAGTCAGTACAATCTGCTGGATAAAGATGGGAAAAATATCGGGCTCAAACGGGTTCCCGTGGCACAGCTCAAGGAAAACGATGTGGCAAATGGAAAAATCGATCCGAATTCCACACTGTGGGATGTCAGCGACTGCACTTTCCGCGGCTGCCTGAAAGCGGCGGATTTCAGCGGCGACATGGCGGTCCTGCGGAACAGCACTTTCGAATCGGTCCGGGAAATGGAAGGTGCGCTGATCCATTTTTCGACTCAGGCCCGCATGAATAATCTGAAAATCCTGATCCGCCGCGATCCAGCCAGGAAACAGTATGTCTGGGAATCACGCGGCGGTGTGCTGTCTTTGTATGATTCCGAGATCACCTGCGATTCGCCCGCAGGGATCACTCTGCTTTACGATAAAAACTTATCCTGGAAAAACCGGCGTCCCAATGTCTGGTCGCTGGCGCAGGGGGTAGTTTTGCGGAATGTCAAAGTGCATTCCTCCGGCTCGCCGGACAACGCGATCATACTGCTGGGCAAAGGACGGATCCCGCTGGTTTTTTCCGCTGTCAACGTCAGGGAAACAGGTTCCGGCAAGGTCAAGCTGGTCAAATTTGCCGAAGAACCCGATGAAAAACTGCTGAAAATGTTTGCTTACCGTCAAAAACTGCCGCTCCAGAACAATTTCAGCTATGCCGCCTGGAACAATTCCCCCAATATCGACTGCAGCTTCCCCGCGGCTCTGGAAAAGTGCCGTGATCATGCCGATCCGGAGATAAAACCCTTTCCGAAAGCCCCGGCAAAACCGGCTTTCAACGGCAAAGTTTTCCTGGCTGAAGATTTCGGATTGAAAAATGACGGCAGGGATTGCACGGAGATCATCCGGAAGATCTTCGCCGCTGCCGCGGCAGTCAAAAACGCACGGGTGGTTTTCCCGTGCATCAAGATGCAGATTTCCTCCACGGTGGATATTCCGTCCGATATTCAGATCATCGGCGCGGGCAATGCATGTTTCATGACTAAAGATGAAAACATGGACCTTTTCCGGCTGAAAGATCCGGAACAGG
>JAZUCR010000340.1:0-3021 GCA_045639225.1 Victivallales bacterium | reverse complement strand
GTATCACCAGACGATGGTAAACGGCTTTGCCGATCCGGAGTTCTCCGCGCCGGATTTTTGCCGTCCGGAGCATGATATCGTCGATATAATCGAAATCGCCCTGCGCCTCGAGCAGCAGATCGGCGGTTTTCAAGCTCCGGCAGACCGCATATTCCGACGTGATCCCGCCCAGCGACATCGCCCGGAAATCCAGATAGAACGCGGTTTCCGCCTGCGCCTGCCCCTGGTTCATCAGGGCGGACATCCGGCCGACGTAACGGTGCCACTGCCCGTAATATTTCCACAGCGGATCCACAGGACCGAAATGCGGCCGGCCCGATGACATGCTGCGGTCGTGCACCCGCTGTCCGATATTGCTGAACACAAAGGTATTGACCCCGCAGACCAGCATGTAGTCCAGCAGGAATTTCATGGCGCGCGGCTGCAGTCCCGAACCGTAAATGGCGAACATTTCTCCCAGCACTGCCTTCGTCCCGTTCTGGTGAGCCGCCGAGGATGCCAGTTTCGGAAACGGATGCAGCCGCTCACCCGGATACAGTTCGTGCCAGATGGTATCCACTCCCGGCAGATCCAGCGCCCGCAGCGACTGCAGGAGGTTTCCGAACCCGAGCACGGAATAATTGAACCAGTGATCCTCCCCGGCAAAATGTCCGCCCGAAAGCAGCTTGTGTTTCCGGCACCAGTCCCGCAGCGGCAGCAGATAGCGCTCCACAAACAGTTCGTCGGCCACTTCCCGGTAATCCAGCAGCAGATTGGCTTTTTCATTGCCGGGAACGATCCGCACTCCCGGATCGATCAGCATCGGCACCAGCGGCTCCAGGTCGTAGCCTTTCCGCCGCCGGAATTCCTCCGGCAGATCGGCGGTCCAGCCCAGACAGTTTTCCTGATAGGAAATTCCCCTGGGTTCATCGGTGAAGGCATACCGGATCGTTTTGCCGAAATACTCCGGTCCCAGCTGGGCAAGATGGGCCTCGTGCGTAAGTTCGATGAATTTGTCCGTCGCTCCTTTTGCCAGCACATCCGGCACTGGCGCGTTCATCTCCGGATGCGGGGTCTCCGGCACGATCCGGAAACCTCCCGCTCCATCCGGCCAGGCGTAACTGCGCGTGAATCTTTCCGGATCGGACGCCCAGACCTGGCCGCAGGCGCTGCCGGACGGCCAGCCTCCTTCATCGTAAAGATAATAATGCATTCCCAGGCGGTCGGCTTCCTTCACCACTTCACGGATGACGGCGAAATATTCGTCCGACAAATACGGCGGCTCCATATCCGATGCACCTCTCCGGAATTCTTTGGGCATTGGATGAAGACAGACCGAACGGACACCGGAATCATACATATCCCGGAGCTGTGCGATCAGGCCGTCTGCGGCCATCGGTGCCTGCATGACCCAGAAATAAGCCGCACTGCAGCGTGCCGCCGGATATTTGAATGCATGATGATTGAACATGATCTTTTCCTTATTTTGAAGTGCCGTGCAGGCGTTTCAGCAGGTCGACGGTGCAGTCCACCAGCTGCTGTCCGCCGGCGGGCGAGACCTGATTGCTCTGAAGCGTGGCGCTGTATCCCCTGTTGAACACGGCACGCTCGGTAGGCAGATAGGACCCGCCGCCCTTTTGTCCCGGGTCGGCCGTCAGCTGGACCACGATGGTCTGGACAAAAGGACTTCGCCCCTGGATCCGATGCATGAAATCGATGAAAAGTTCGAAACGGTTGCTCACAAAGGCGAAATCGCCGATGCGGATCGCGTGGATGTCGGTAACGAACTCCGGTTCGCGTTTCTGTAATTCATACCGGTCGATGACCCTCTTGAAGCGGACTTTCCGTGAAATCAGGGTGGGAGGAACGGGTTCCCCAGTTTTTTTGAGCTTTGCCATTTCCGCATCAAGCTCGTCGATGGTCTTCCGGGCATCCCGTAACTCTTCCTCCGTCACCATGCGCCGTTCAAGCTTTACAGAGGCGACTTCGTGGCGGAGCACGGGTGCGGAAAGCCGGTCGTTCCGCGCCCAGCCCAGCACTTCATCGAAGGCGGCGGTGATGCGGCAGGAGATATCCTCCGCCCGCAGCATTTCGAGGGCTTCTTTTTCCCGGCGCTGCTTTTCGGCGGCCTCGTCATTGAATAATCCCTTGGGGCAGGGCAGTCCGGTCTTCATGAGTTCGCGGTAACGCTCCGGATATTTGAGCCGGTAGCGGCGCAGCTCCGCCGCCAGATAATGCAGCTGCCGCGGCGAAAGGTCGCCGGCCGCCGCGCATTGGGCGATGATGCCGATGTTGCCGTATTCGGCGCGCAGTTTCTCGCGCACCGGATGCCAGAAACTCGCGTGGAGCAGCCAGGCGGCCTCGTTGGTCTGGGCGGGACACGGCACGTTGATCACCGCGCCCGTCAGCTTGCCGGCCGTATCGAAAGTATACATGAAATTGGCGAAAGCGTCAGTTCCCGCCTCATAGTGGCTGAAACTGTCTTCCGCAGTGCTGCCGTACATGCGCACATACCCGTTGGAGAAGATCCCGGCACTGCGTTTCCCTTTACCGGGAGAGTCCTGGGGCTTGGAAAAAGCGGTCCGGCGGCTGTGTCCGACAGTAGCGAAACCGTAACCGAAAGCGACCGAGCCCGGCGCCCGGTTCTTCCACGCTTCGATCACCGCTTCCGCGATCTGCTTCGCCAGAAAATCAATGATCTCCCCGGTCGGCATATAGGTCATCTCGGGAATCAGCGCCTTTCCGTTGGAAAATGAAGGTCCCGCATGGGTATGGGTCGCATTTATCACCAGCTTGTCGACGGGGATCTCCGGGACTGCGGCGCGGAGCTTGGCCCGCACCTCATCCAGAACCCTTACCGAGACCACATCGACCGAGACGAAGATTGCCGCATCGCGTCCGTTTTCGATCACCAGCGCTTCGGTGACCACCGGATTGTATTCCCCGATCGAAACCCGAAGATAGGTCTGGCCCGTTATCGCAACAGGTTTGCCGGGATTGATCGAACGCCGTCCCCAGCCGAAGTCGGAGGCCAAGCGGTCT
>JAZUCR010000339.1:0-3857 GCA_045639225.1 Victivallales bacterium | reverse complement strand
ACAGTAAAGTCTGGATGAAAGAAGAACCGGCGGCATCCTTCGGCATGCCTGTGTTCCGCTTCCCTGCTTCCTGAATGAGACCTCAATCGTTCAGGAGGTTTTTTTGTGAAACTCGAATTCGATACTGTTGAGTCTGTCCTGAAGGACATCCGGCAGGGCAAAATGGTCATCGTGACCGACGACGAGAACCGCGAAAATGAAGGCGATCTGGTCTGCGCCGCGGAAAAAGTCACCCCGGAGGTCATCAACTTCATGATCACCCACGCCCGCGGTCTGGTCTGCGCTCCGATCACCCAGAAACGCGCGGAAGAGCTCAAGATTCTGCGTCCGCCCTCCACCGATCATTTCAAAACCGCGTTTACCGAAAGCGTCGATGCGCTGAGCGGGACCACCGGCATTTCCGCCTTCGACCGTGCCAATACGATCAAGACGCTGATCGATCCCAAGAGCAAACGCGAGGATTTCGGTATTCCGGGTCATATTTTCCCGATCGCGGCGCGTCCCGGGGGTGTGCTCCAGCGCACGGGTCACACCGAAGCAGCGGTCGATCTCGCCCGTCTCGCCGGTCTCTATCCCGCCGGCACCATCTGCGAGATCACCAAAGCGGACGGCACCATGGCGAGGCTGCCCGATCTGATGAGATTCAAAAAGAAATTCGGGCTGAAGATCCTGACGATCGCTTCCCTGATCGAATACCGCCGCCGCACCGAGCATCTGGTCCGCTGCGAGGAAACTGTGAACCTGCCGACCGCTTACGGCGATTTCAAAATGCATCTCTATCGTTCCCTGGTGGACGATACCACGCATCTGGCTCTGGTCATGGGCAATGTCCGCGGCAAGAAAGCGGTCCTCACCCGCGTCCACAGCGAATGTCTGACCGGCGATGTGTTCGGGTCCGCCCGCTGCGATTGCGGCGACCAGCTGCATACGGCCATGAGAATGATCGCCGCGGAAGGCTGCGGCGTGGTGGTTTACATGCGTCAGGAGGGCAGGGGTATCGGGCTGGAAAACAAACTTCATGCTTACAAACTGCAGGAACAGGGCTGCGATACGGTCGAAGCCAATCTCAGACTCGGGTTCCCCGCCGACCTCCGCGAATACGGCACCGGCGCCCAGATCCTGCTCGATCTCGGCATCAGGGGCGTCCGTCTGCTCACCAATAATCCGCAGAAGATCATCGGCATCGACGGTTACGGTCTGCAGATCGTCGAACGCGTGCCCATCATCATTCCGCCGCAGAAAAACAACCGTAAATATCTCGAAACAAAGATGAAAAAAATGGGTCATTTGCTCGATTCGAATGTTTCTCAGGTTGAAACTCGCAGAAAATGAAAGTATATTACCTGCATAATTAAACAGAAAGGGTCTTAAGATGTCAAATCAAGTCAAGTATTATGAAGGCATGCTCGATGCCAAAGGTCTCCGGATCGGGATCGTCTGCGCCAGATTCAATGATTTCTTTGTCAGCGAACTCCTCAGCGGAGCGCTGGATACCATCCGCCGGCTCGGCGGCGATCTTGCCGATGTCGATGTCGCGTGGGTCCCCGGATCTTTCGAGATCCCGCTGGTCATTTCCAAAATGATGGAGACCGGCAAGTATGATGCCACCATCGCGCTCGGCATGGTCATCCGCGGTTCCACCACCCATGCCGATCATATCAATTCCCAGGTTTCCAAGGCGCTCGGCCAGCTCTCGCTCGAAAAAGGCATTCCCGCGGTTTACGGCGTGGTTTCCACGGAAAACATCGAGCAGGCGATCGAACGCAGCGGCACCAAAGCCGGCAACCGCGGCGCCGATGCCGCCCGCACTGCGGTCGAAATGGCCAACCTGCTGAAAAATTTACCCCGGAAAGGCTGATCGGTCCAATCTATTATGAACGAACAGAACGACGTTTCAGAACCGGCTTCCGCGCCTGTCCCTGAACCGGCCCGCGGCCGTGCTCATCATGAACTGGTTCCCAAGTTCCATTTCAAACGTCTTGGCCGGGAGCTGGCCATGCAGTTCCTTTTCGAGTGCGACCTTGCCGGAACCGATAATTTAGCCGAAAACCTGGAAAATTTCTGGATTCAGGCGGAACATTCGGGTGAATTTCCCAACAGCCGGATTTTTCGTAAAGCCCGCGCCTATGCGGAAAAAATCATCTCCGGCGTCTGCGAAAATGAAACCGAGATCGATTCCCTCATCAGCGAGACTTCCGACAAATGGGCGATCTCCCGCATGTCCGCGGTCGACCGCAATATCATCCGCGTGGCGGTTTTCGAGCTTTTTCATTGCCCCGATATTCCGGCTCTGGTCAGCATCAACGAGGCAATCGAGATCGCCAAGGATTACAGCTCATCCAAATCCGGCAATTTCATCAACGGTCTGCTCAATACCATCAAGGACAAGCTTCCGCCTCATGCGAAGAGTCCTGTCCGCAATAATGCCGGGACCAAGGAGGAATCCTGATCTATGTCGATTTTCGATGCATTCAAACGTGGTCTGAAAAAAACCGCTGTCGCCATCGGACGCGGTATTTCCAGCATTTTCACTTCGGTGAAAAAATGGGATGATGAAACTTTCCGGAAACTCGAAAACGAACTTCTGGCGGCTGATTTCGGTGTCTCCGCTTCCCGGAAGATCGTCAATTCCCTCCGCGACCGTTACCAGCAGGGCGAATTTTCCGGCGACAATGACATCCTGGCCGTTGCCCGCGAGGAACTCTGCAGGATCCTGAAGGAGGGAGGACGTCCCCTCCGGACTGCCGAATCCGGCCCCACGGTCATCCTCATGGTCGGAGTCAACGGCAGCGGCAAGACCACCACCGCCGGAAAACTCGCGCATCAGTTTACCTCCCAGGGGAAAAAGGTCATGCTTGCCGCCTGCGATACCTTCCGGGCCGCTGCGGTCGAACAGCTCAAACTCTGGGGGGAACGCACCGGTTCCCCCGTCATCGCTTCCAAAACCGGCGCCGATGCCGCCGCGGTCGCGTTCGACGCCGTGGCTTCCGCCAAAGCGAAAAATATCGATTATCTGATCATCGATACCGCCGGCCGTCAGCAGAATCAGAAAGGACTGATGGACGAATTGGCCAAGATCCTCCGGATCATCCGCAAACAGCTCCCGGAAGCCCCGCATGAAACTTTGCTCACGCTCGATGCCGGAGTCGGCACCAATGCGCTGTCACAGGCCCGAGAATTCGCCGCCATTTCCAACGCCAGTGCTCTGGTCCTGACCAAGCTCGACGGTACGGGGAAGGGCGGCGCCGCAGCCGCGGTCCAGGAAGAATTCCATCTCCCGATCCTCTTCGTCGGCCTCGGCGAAGCTCCCGAAGATCTGCAGGCTTTCTCCCCTGAAATGTATGCGGAAGCCATTTTCCCGATTCCGGAAGAAGAGAAACAATAAAGGAGCCGGTAATCCCATGCCGAACGAGGATGTCCGCTGGATGAAAAGAGCTTTGAAAGAAGCTCTCAAGGGGTGGGGCACCACCAGCCCGAATCCTCTGGTCGGCGCGGTCATCGTCAAAAACGGTTCCTTGCTCGGCGCCGGATACCATGTCAAAGCCGGTCAGCCTCATGCCGAGGTCAATGCCATTGCCGACTGCGGCCGAAAATCTCTCAAGGGTTCGACGATTTATGTTACGCTCGAACCCTGCTGCACTTTCGGCCGCACTCCGCCCTGCACCGACGCCATCCTCAAAGCCGAGATTTCCCGCGTGGTGTTCGGCTGCACCGATCCCAATCCGAAACATGCCGGACGCGCCGCCGAAATCCTTCGTTCCCATGGCGTTCAGGTCACTTTCCCCGTCTGCGAAGAACAGTGCCGCCGTCTGAACGAACCGTTCTTCAAATGGATCTCCACCGGAAAACCGTTTGTC
>JAZUCR010000338.1:0-7521 GCA_045639225.1 Victivallales bacterium | reverse complement strand
AATGCCATGGGCATTTTCGCCGGTTTCGAAAACGATCCCGAAGTCAACCTGATCGGCGTCGAAGCCGGCGGCAAGGGAATCGAAACCGGACATCATGCCGCCAGCATCAACGGCGGTCAGGTCGGAGTCCTCCACGGCAGCAAAAGCTATCTGCTGCAGGATGCGCACGGCCAGGTCGTCGACGCCTATTCCGTCTCCGCCGGACTGGATTATCCCGGCGTCGGACCCGAACACGCTTATCTGCATGATACCGGACGCGCCCAATATACGGCTATCAACGACGATGAAGCGATCGCGGCTTTCGATCTGCTCTGCCGTCTGGAAGGGATTCTGCCCGCGCTGGAATCCTCCCACGCCATCGCACAGGCGCTCAAGAATGCGCCGAAAATGGGCAAAGACCAGTCGATCGTGATCTGTCTTTCGGGACGCGGCGACAAGGACATGGAAAACATCCGCGCCTACAAAGCCGGCAATGCTTATTTGAATGTGAATAAAGGAGCTTGAAATATCATGAACCGTTTTCAGAAAATCTTTTCCCGGGGACGCAAAGCCGCGGTCGGTTATGTCACCGCGGGCTGTCCCGATACCGCTGCTTCGCTGGAATTCATGCGCGGCATGATCGAAGGCGGAGTCGACATTCTCGAACTGGGCATTCCGTTTTCGGATCCGACCGCGGACGGTCCGGTGATCCAGCAGTCCTCACAGCTTGCCTTGCGCAACGGCTTCACCATCGACAAGGTTTTCGAAATTGCCGCAACGCTCCGGAAAGAATATCCGGAACTTGCGCTGGTGCTCTTCTCCTATTACAATCCGATTTATTTCATGGGATTGGAAAACTACGCGAAAAAGGCTGAAGCGGCGGGCGTAGACGGCGCCCTGCTGGTCGATGTGCCGTTCGAGGAACGCGCCGAAGTCGAGCCGGTGCTGAACGCACACGGGATCGAGATCATCCCGCTGGTCTCTCCGGCGACCGGAGTCGAACGGATGGCGAAAATCACCGCCGGATGCAAGAGCTTCGTCTATTACATCACGGTGCGCGGCGTCACCGGCACACGCAGCTCGCTGCCGGCCGATCTGCAGCGGAATCTGACTGTCCTGCGGGAAGTGAGTCCCGCCCCGGTGGCGGCCGGATTCGGCATCAGTTCGCCGGAAACCGCCCGGACCGCGGCGGAAGCGGCAGACGGCATCGTCATCGGTTCGGCATTCGTCAAGATCCAGCTGGACGATGCACTGTCCACAGCGGAAAAACGGGCCAAAGCCAAAGCGCTCGCGGAAAGCTGTTTCGGGGCGATCCGCTGAACGATCTCCAAACTGTGCAGCCCGCTGCCGGGATCTCCGGAAGCGGGTTGTCTTTCCCCCCGGAACATCGAAAAAATCATGAATAATTTTATATATCTTGCTTGAAAATGAACGTAAAACGGAGTATATTAATATGATATATATCTGACCAGAAAGCTGAATATGTTTCATATAAGTCCATGGGCGGCAGGTGCGGGAAAGCATTGGGCCCCGAAAGATGTATTTTTTGACGATCCGGGGAAATCCGATGGGGCTTTCTCCTGCAAACGGATAATCCTGCTGCTGGTCTTCTGGCTGATACTGTGGACGGTATGGCAGTTTCTGTGCATCGGCAACGCGGCGATCGACGTCGCGGAAAATATCGCCTGGGGACAGAATCTTGAATGGGGCTATGACAAGAACCCCTATTTCGGAGCCTGGTTTTCCTATGGGGTCTTCCGGGTGTTTCACGAGATTTTCGGCGAATATATCTTTTATTTCATGTGCATTTTCTCGGCCTTGCTGGGACTTTTTGCCGTCTATCTGACAGCCAAAGATATCTTCAAGAGCAAATTTGCCGCGTTCCTCGTGGTTCCGCTGGCATTGCTGATCCCCCATTTTTCACACTGGGCCAGCGAATTCAACGACGATGTTCTTTCCATCTCGCTTTACGGGCTGACGGGACTCTTCGTTTACCGGAGCATCCGGAACAACACAGCAGGGACCTGGCTCGCTGCAGGATTCTGCGCAGGGCTGGCAATCATGACCAAATATCTTGCCGGCGCCCTGCTGCTCCCCCTGGGGCTGCTGGTTCTTTTCACGCCAGAGGGACGCGCCTGCTGGAAAAAGCCGGGCATCTATCTGGGCGCAGCTGTTTTCAGCCTGCTGGTTTTACCCAACGTGATCTGGGTCTTCAACCATGATTTCATTCCATTCAAATATGCCCTCGCGCGGGCGCATCTGCAGGAAATACCAGGCTGGAAGGATCACATTCTCAACTTCCTCACCGTCTGGCTGGATTATGTGAGTCTGCTGGTCCTTCCGCTGGCGGCGCTGTTGTTCCTGTCCCGGGGAAAAGCGGCTCAGGGATTTTTGAAATTCGACCGTCTTTTCATCTTCTCCGTCGCACTGGGACCGATGATCCTTTCCTCGGCTTTCGCCCTGGTCACCGGCGGGAAGGTTCTCTCTTCGTGGATCACGCCCTATTACGTCTTTTCGCCGCTGCTGCTCGTCCTCTGGTACCGGCCGATTCCCGAGATCCGTCCGCTGAAACGTTTCGCGGCAATGGTGATCATCGTCACAGTCATGTTTCTGTCGGCCACTGCATTCGAGTATCTTTACCGCCGGCCCTATACGGTGAGACGCTGCAACCACCAGGTCTATCCGGGCAAAAAAATCGCGGCGGTCCTTACCCGTGAGTGGCGGGCGAAATTCGCGGTCCCGTGCCGCTATGTGATCGGCAACCGGAAAGACAGCTGTTTCATGTGTTATTATTCCCCAGACCATCCCCGGGCCTTTTTCGATCATGACCCGAAACTCAGCCCCTGGGTCGCCCCCGAAGATATCCGAAAACAGGGAGCCGTCATCATCTGGCGCAGTGAAACGCCGCCTGCTTACGTCGAACAATACCCCGATGCGCTGCATCTGCAGCCGATCGTTTTGGAGAGACAAATCCCCGGCTGGCTGCGGCCGTTCGTTCCGGCACCCAGGAAAGAGACTTTTTTTACGGTCCTCATTCCGCCTCGCGTCCAAACGGCAAAGACCGTTCAGTAAAGGCTGAAAAAACTCTTTGCGCTGAACGCGACATAACCGAAGCCGCATTCCCCTGACAGGAAAACATCCGTAAATCTCATTTTCTCCGCGGATTCCGCGTTTGGCATCCTTGCAATCAAACGGAAACATGGTATATTGAATAACAGTATTCACTTTACCAATATCCAATCAGGAGAAGCAGACATCATGAGCAAAACAGTGGAACCGATCAGGCCGGATTATGATCAGCCAAATTACGATCCGTCGAAAATCGCACCTTACACTCTGGAAGATCCGCTGACCTTCCTTTCCGGGGAAAAAGTGACCACGCCCGCCCAATGGCAGGCACGCCGCCGGGAAATCCTGGATATTTTTGCCAGGGAGATGTACGGCCAGGAACCGCCTCCGCCGGAATGCGTCGTAACGGAGCTCATCGATGAGAAAGAAGATGCGCTGGCCGGTTTCGCGGTCCGGTCGCAATACCGGATGTGGTTCAAAGCGGACAAAAGCGGTCCGGCTCTCGATGTGCTCGTCCTGCGTCCCCGTTTCGCCATACAAAAAGCCAAGCCCGTCCTTTTCCTCAATTACCACGGCAATCATCAACTGATCCCGGACGAGGAAGTGATCATTCCCGACGGGATGTGGTCGCGTTCAAAACTGCCGGAACATCGGGTGCCGACGGCCCGGGGCGTCCAATGCAATCCCAATCAGGACAGCGTGCTGCCGACGGGGATCCTGCTGAGCGCCGGATTCGCGGTCGTCAGCGCCTGTTACTGCCAGCTTTCGCCCGACCCGGACCGTTCGGAACCGGAAGAACGGTTCAAGCAGGATGTGTTTGCCTATACGAAAATCTTCGAACTGTGGGGAAAACGGGATGAATCCCGCACGGACAATATCACGGCGCTCGGGGCATGGGCCTGGGGACTTTCCCGTATGCTGGATCTAGCGGAAACCATCCCGCAGCTGGATGCGGAACATTGTGTGGTGACCGGCTATTCGCGGCTGGGCAAAGCCGCGCTGATCGCAGCCGCGCGGGACGAACGGTTCCACACCTGCGTCCCCGTGCAGTGCGGAGGCGGCGGGGCCACGCTGGCCAAACGCGATTTCGGGGAAAATGTCGCCACCGAAATGAGATATTTCCATCACTGGTATTGCAAAGCCTATAAAAAATACGAGAAAAACCCGGCGAAACTGCTGACTTTCGACCAGCATCTGCTGGTGGCGGCCGTGGCGCCGCGGAAACTGCTGATCGCCGGATTCGACGACGGATGGTTCGACACGGAAGGCGAATATCTGGCCTGCAAAGCGGCCTCGCCCGCGTGGGAGATCAACGGCAAAGCCCCCTTCCCCGAGGTGCCCTACCCGGCGGATTTCGACACCTCGGCGATCGGCCCGGACCTGGGGTATTACCGCCGCAGTCAGAAACACGGGATCGCGGACTTCGACTGGCTCCAGCTGATGCGTTTCGCCGGTGCGAAAATATAAGCTCAACTCAGGTGAATGAATCCCACGGGAAAACCAGTCTTGAGACTTGAATCTTGAGATTTGTTGCTCTCAGTATCCCTTGACGCCCTTGATGCAGCGGTTCATTTCCGCCGTATAAAGGGCGGCGATTTTTTCCGAACGGAGCACCAGAATGTTTTCATCATTTTGGGACTCGGCGTTTTTGGAAAAGTTGTAGCTGCCGGTGACCACGGTTTTCCCGTCGATGATAAAAACTTTATGGTGCATTTTGCCGCGGCGGTTCGGGGAAATATAGACCTTCGCGCCGATCTTGCGGAGATATTCATCGCGGCTGGCTTTGTTCTTTGCCTGTCCGCGGTCGAAAAGACAGCGCACCCTGACCCCGCGTTTGCACAGATCGCGCAGTTTGGCGGCGAGTTCGGCACCGGTAAAGGAAAAAGCCATGACGTCCACAGTGGACTGAGCCTGATCGAGCTCATCCAGCAGAACCTCCCGGATCTTGTCGGTCGGGGAAAAAGCGTAATGAACCCGCATCTTGACGATGAAGCCCTGCCGGGGAAGTTCGGTAGGGGAACCATCGGTGCTGAAATGCTCCTTCCAATATTGATCGAACCGGGCCTGATATCCGGCAGCAACGGAGGGGGATTCGAATTGGATCGCGTTGTTGTCATTCTTCCATGTTCCGTTGTCGGTGAGGTTGTAGGATCCGGTCCAGACATAGCGGGAATCGATCACGATGAATTTGTTGTGCATGAGACTGCTTTTCCGGTCGGAAACGATCGGGATCCCGGCCTTGGAGATCCGTCCGAGCGCATTTCTTTTCAGATAATCGGTATCGGTGACTACACGGACCGCGATATTGTTCTTTTTCGCCTCGATCAGAGCATCCGCCAGCGGTTCCAGTCCGATATCGAATGCACAGACGTCGATCGACCGGACCGCGGAACGGATGAAAGCACAGAGAGCTTGAGCAATCTTCGGCGACGGGGCAAAATAGATTTGAATGGGATCCGATCCCGGATTCATCAGGGAATGGACATCATCATAACAGGAAATGGGCAGCCGGGTCTGCCGTACCAGATAATTCCGCTGGGAAAGCAGGACAATATACAGTTTTTCGAGCGGAGCGGGAATTTTATCTTCAGAAATGAAAGTGATTCCGACAGCTGCACCGAGCAGAATCACGAGCAGAAGCAGCAAGCCGACGGCAGTTTTTTTCGGGCCGATGCGTTTGACGTTTTTTCCCGTTGCCTTGCGGATCTCTTTTCTGACGGCGCTCTTCGCTGCGTTTTTGAGAGCCTTTTCGGCGGCTTTGGCAGCCTGTTCTCCCAGACTTCCTTTCGATTTTCTGCTCATCTTCCCGAAAAATCTTTCATTTTTGATTTGTCATTTTGCCGTTTTGGTTGTATAATTCCTTAAAAATATATTCGGAATGCAAAAAAGCAAACGGGAAAGGAATTTTTTCGATGGAAAATCCGGAAAAAATCAAAGCGGCCGCGGCCATCATCGCGGCAAATCCGACTGGAGGCATGGCATTCACCGGAGCGGGGATCTCGGTGGAAAGCGGCATTCCGCCGTTCCGGGGCGCCGACGGTTTATGGAGCAAGGTCGATCCGTCTTTTATCGAGATCGATCATTTCCTGGCGGCACCGGAAGAATCCTGGAAGAAGATCCGCGAACTGTTCTACGATCACTGGGGACAGGCCAAGCCGAACGATGCCCATTACCGCGTTGCGGAAATGGTCGCAAAAGGCTATTTGAAAGGTATCGTCACTCAGAATATCGACTGTCTGCATCAGCGTGCGGGTGCACCGGCTGATAAAGTTTTCGAATTTCACGGCACGCTCGATGCGCTGGTCTGCATGAAATGTTCCGCCACTTACCGTCCGGACCGTTCCCTGCTCGAACAGAACCGGCCGAGCTGCCCCAAATGCGGCGGTCTGCTGAAACCCGATTTCGTGTTTTTCAGCGAAGGCATTCCTGAAAAAGCTTTCATGAATTCGTTCCGTCTGGCGGAAGAATGCGCCTGGTGTCTGATCATCGGGACCAGCGGCGAAGTGATGCCTGCCTGCGAAGTGCCGCGCAGCGCCAAACGCCACGGAGCAAAAATCATTGAAATATCCCCCGAACCCACAGCGTTCACCCGGAATATCACCGATATTCATCTCTGCGGCAAAGCCACCGAGATCATGAATGCTCTGGCGCAGGAGCTGAAGCTTTCATGATGTCTTTCCAAACCGGTCTTCCGGTCGAAGCAATCCTTCCGGAACTGGAACAGACGCTGCGGACGCATTGCAATGCCGTCCTGAGTGCGGAGCCGGGAGCCGGCAAAAGCACGCTGGTGCCTCCTGCATTGATGGATGCCGATTTTCTGAGCGGGAAAAAGATCCTGATGCTGGAACCCCGCCGGATCGCCGCCTCCGGAGCGGCACGGCGGATCGCTTTCCTGCTCGGCGAAAAAGTCGGCGAACGGGCAGGCTATCGGACGAGATTCGGCAGTATCGTCTCCGGCGCCACCCGGATCGAGGTCATTACCGAAGGTATTCTGACACGCATGATCCAGGACGAGCCCGAACTGGCCGATGTCGGCATGATCATATTCGACGAATATCACGAACGCAGTCTGCATGCCGATCTCGGACTCGCGCTGGCGCTGGACGTGCAGAATGCCCTGCGCAGCGATCTCCGCATTCTGGTCATGTCTGCCACGCTCGACACCGAACGGATCGGAAACCTGCTCGGCAATCACACCCCGGTCATCACCTCCGAGGGACGGGTCTTCCCGGTGGAAACCGTTTACCATCCGCCGGAAGACCGCAGCCGTCCGCTGGAAAAACAGGTTGTCTCCGCGGTTGCTTTCGCGTTGAATCATCATCCCGGCGACATTCTGGTTTTTCTGCCTGGCGAAGGCGAGATCCGGCGGACGATTGCAGAACTGCAGCAGAGTTTTCCGGATGCGGATCAGCAGAAACTGCTGTTCCTGCCGCTTTACGGCAATCTGCCGGAAAAGGAACAGGACCGGGCGCT
>JAZUCR010000337.1:0-3303 GCA_045639225.1 Victivallales bacterium | reverse complement strand
TTCGTCGGCGATGATGCCGGCGATCACGGCTTCCTTCGTATCCGCCGGAATGGCGATCATGTCCAGACCGACCGAACAGACTGCGGTCATTGCTTCGAGTTTTTCGAGCGTGAGCGCACCGGTTTTGGCGGCCTGGATCATGCCTGCGTCTTCGGAGACCGGAATGAACGCGCCGGAAAGTCCGCCCACATGGGACGAGGCCATGACGCCGCCTTTCTTGACTGCATCATTGAGCATGGCGAGCGCGGCGGTCGTGCCCGGACAGCCGCATTTCTCCAGTCCGATCGACTCCAGAATATACGCCACCGAATCCCCGATCGCCGGAGTCGGCGCGAGCGAAAGGTCCACGATCCCGAACGGCACCCCGAGCCGTTCCGACGCCCCGCGCGCCCCCAGCTGGCCGACGCGCGTGATCTTGAACGCCGTTTTCTTGATGATCTCGGCGATTTCCGTCAGGTCGCAGTTTTCGCCTGCCCGGCGGATCGCGGAAGCTACCACGCCCGGACCCGAGACGCCGACGTTGATCACCGTTTCCGGTTCGCCCATGCCGTGGAATGCGCCCGCCATGAACGGATTGTCTTCCGGTACGTTGCCGAAGACCACCAGCTTGGCGCAGCCGATGGCGTTCTGCTTGCGGGTGAGCGCGGCGCTTTCGCGGATGATATGCGCCATCAGCGCCACCGCATCCATATTGATCCCCGCCTTGGTCGAGGCAACATTGACCGAAGAACAGACCCGTTCCGTCTGCGCCAGCGCTTCCGGAATGGATTCGATCAGCGTGCGGCTGCCGTTGGAAAAGCCTTTCTGCACCAGCGGGCTGTACCCGCCGATGAAGTTGACCCCGAGTTCGTGCGCGGCTTTGTCGAGCGTCTGCGCGATCCGGACCACGCCGCTGCGGCTCAGGTCGCCGGCCATCAACGCGACCGGGGTCACGCTGATCCGCTTGTTGATGATCGGGATCCCGTATTCCTTGGAAATATCGTCGCCCGTCTTGACCAGGTCCATCGCGTGACGCATGATCTTGTCGTAGATCTTCGTGCAGAGACGTTTTTCATCCTCGCTCCGGCAGTCGTAAAGGGAGATCCCCATGGTGATGGTCCGGACGTCCAGGCATTCCTCCCGGATCATATTGAGCGTTTCGAAAATATCATTGCTTTCGAGCATGATGACAGGTCCTTTCAGATCCGGTGCATGGCGTTGAAAATATCCTCGTGCATCGCATGGATCTCCAGATTCAGGCTCTTGCCGAGTGCGGCCATGCGGTCCACGAATTCCGTGAACGGCACATTGATCTTGTCGATATCCGTGATCATGATCATGGTGAAATAATTCTGCAGCACGGTCTGGGAGATATCCAGAATGTTGACGCCGCAATCGGCGCATCCTTTGCTGACCTGGGCGATGATGCCGACCGCATCGCACCCGACTACACTGATAACTGCTCTCATAGAATCTGCTCCGTTTTAGACCAGTTTAATATATCCGCGAAAGCGGGAAAATCAACTCCGGATTTTCAAATAAGCCGAATATTTGCCGGATCGAAGCCAGCCGGCGGTGCCGATCGTTGAAAAAGGAACATCCGGTATCGGGATCGAACTTGAGACCATTATGTCTCTAGAACACTTTTCAGAACACTTTCGAATGAATATTCAGCCGATATTCCTCTTTTTTTGAGCTCAAATCCGGATATTCCGGTTTTTTTGCCTTTCCCGTATTGTTTTTTTCCGAATCTTCGCTATAATTATTATTGAAGCAGAAAACCAAAAGAGAAAGGATCGACATGAAAACATCTTCGCTGTTCGTCCAGCCGCGGACATTCCGGTCGGGCAGACTCGGTTTTACCTTGATAGAACTGCTTGTGGTCATAGCAATTATAGCGATACTGGCCGGTATGCTGCTGCCGGCTTTGCAGGCGGCTAAAGCCAAAGCGGTCGAAATCAGCTGCGTTTCCAATGTGAAGCAGAACGGCGCCATCATCAACTTGTATGCCAATGATTTCAACGGCTGGGCCTTTCAGGGACGCGGGCCCGTCGGCAGCAGACCGTATTATTATGAAGTCTGGAAAGATCTGAATTACATCCGGTACAAGAAATCGAAAGTGAACAACAGCGACCGGCATTTTCCCGACTTCATGAAATGTCCCGATTCCAGATTCGGCAACAACTACCAGGAGGCCTGCTACGGGGTCCGTTACCATGAACAGGATGCTTCCCGTTTTGTCAAGATCCATTCGAAACAGCCATTTATCACCACGGGCAGCACCAGCGGCTATACACCGAGCAAATATTGGCAATCCGCGCAGGAAATGATCATGCTGGGAGACACGGTCCATTTCGGTCTCAATCCGAAAACCCGGTATGTGTTTTTTGCCGACAATTGCAACCAGGCGTCCGGAATGCCTTCGTTTCACCACAACGGGCAAGCGACCGTCGGTTATGGCGACGGCCATGTCAAGCCGATCAAGCCGGTGGAACTCTTCGACAGCGTGACGGCCGGTTCGCAATGGACGTATGCCCTGGATCTTAAACTGAGGCTGGGCAGGTTTCTCAAATAAGATCGTCGATCTGCATCATGCTGAAAATGCGTAAAAAGAAGAGTGAGACTCTGGTTGAACACATTCGGAAGAAACTGCAGGAGCATCCTTTTCCAGCCGGAACCCCGGTGGCTTCTTCCCGCGAGATCGCCAGAAAATATAAAGTCTCGCTTTCGACTGCCGATCAGGCATTGAATCAGCTGGTCCGGGAAGACTTTTTATACCGTGTGAAGGGAAGCGGGACCTTTCTGAAACAGGACAGTCAGGCCCGCTCGCTGCATATCGGGATCGCCGATCAGATCGTGAGCGCGCAATATATTTCTCCGGAGATCAACCGGATCCTGAATACCCATTACGAGATCGCGGAAAAAAACCTGATCGCGCAGGGCTGCCGGCCCGAACTGCTTTCCTATCCCGCCATGATGCGCGATCATCAGCTGGACGGGCTGGACGGTCTGCTGGTCAGCGTCAATTATCTGGATCCGGTCTCGCGGCGGCTTCTGCTGGATTCGAAAATCCCGGTGGTGATCTACCGTCACAGTCACACCGAGCCGGAATACTCCTGCGTGTATTACGATTTCAGCACCGGAATGAAAGCGGCTCTGGATTATATGCAGGTCAGGAAAACGGACCGGTTTGCGGTCGTATATGAAACAACCGGAACCGGCCGTCATACTTATGGATTGTGGAAAGAACAGCTGCAGCAGTATGGGATTCCGGAGGACCGGATCAGCTCGTATGAGATCCCGGTCCGGGAACGGGAGATCTCC
>JAZUCR010000336.1:0-1894 GCA_045639225.1 Victivallales bacterium | reverse complement strand
CTCTCCCGGAGGTGAAGTGATGGAAGCCAAAATCTCCATGATGGATACTTTGACGATCCGGACCGCCGCACCCTTCAAGAATCTTTTCCCGATCCGGGAAAATCTGCTGGATGAAATCGCCGCGGATATGAAGCAGAACGGATATGATTTTGCTCACCCGATCATCATCTGGGCCGGACACAAGGTCACGGTGGTCGATGGACACACCCGGCTGGCTGCCGCTCTGAAAATCGGACTGACCAAGGTTCCGATCACCCTGAAAGAGTTCGAGAGCGAAGATGATGCTCTGAAATACGCCATCAAGTCCCAGAGCCATCGGCGCAATTTGACCGATGCGGAACTCCTAGCCTGTATTTCGGAACTGGATAAACGCAATCGCGTGGGCCGCCCGGAAAAAACTCCCTCACGTGAGGGAATTTCCGGGGAGAGCGCGGAGAAAACGGCAAAACTGCTAAACATTTCCCGTGCGAAGGTGGAACGTCTCCGCGCAATCAAAGATCACGGTTCCGACAAAACCAAGGCGGCCGTTGCATCCGGAAAAATGACGATCAACAAAGCCTACAACCAGACCATGCGGGATCGCAAATCCCAACGTGTCCAGGAAGCCCCGGAAAAAGCTCCCGCCGAGATCCGTGCGGAGCGTGTCGCGGCGATGATCGGTTCGATCACGGCGAAAATCCGAACCCAGCTTGAGAACGAGGTCCGGGAGTTCCCGGAACTCCGTTACACGCTTCAGGAACGCCGCCGTTTTGATGAAGCCCTGTGCGGTTCGATCAGCAATCTGATCGGAGAACTGATTCCCTGCGAAACCGAAGAAACCGAGGAGTGAAAGATGAGAAATGCTCGTGTGAATTACGAATTGCCGCTTGTTGAAGTTCCCACCTGGATGCTGAAGACAGCCGAACCGTTCTGCAGCCTGTTTCCGATCCGGCCGACTGTCCTGTCTGAAATCATCGAAGACATGAATAAAAACGGCTATGACGCCTGCCAGCCGATTGTCGTCTGGAACATGACCGTGGTGGACGGGCACACCCGGCTCCGTGCCGCCGTAGCCGCGGGGATCAAGATGGTCCCCGTCATCTGCCGCCGTTTTGCGGATGAAGACGAAGCACTGGAATACGCCATCAAGACTCAGCGGAACCGCCGCAACTTGACCGATTGGGAACTGTTTCAGTGTCTTCAGAAGCTTGACTTCAAAAAAAAGCGGGGACGGAATGCCGCATCCGCAGGGAAATCCAGTATCGCGGTTGCGGCGGCCTTGGGAATATCCGCCAAAAAAGTCGAAAAGCTCCGGGCAATCAGCGACTATGGGACGGATGAAGTCAAAAACGCGCTACGCAGGGGAGAATACACCGTCAACGGGGCTTACGAGGCTGTAATGGCTCCTCGCCGGAAACAGCCGAGGTCTCTGCCGGACGGCGATGCGGAAGCTGTTCACGCGGTGATGGTGGATATCCATGCCCGGCTGAACGAAGAACAGATCCGGAAGCTCGTCAAAGCACTGCAAATTGAACTTGCAATCAACTGATTCAAAGGAGAAACACACTATGGGAATGCTTGACACCATCCAGTCCGGCCGCGAGAACCGGCCGCCGCGTATCATGATATATGGAAGCGAGGGAGTTGGGAAATCGACCTTCGCTTCCTCCGCGCCGAACCCTATCTTCATCCAGACGGAGGACGGCCTCGGCGAACTCGACTGCCGGAAGTTTCCGCTGGCGCACAGCCTTGCCGAAGTGCTGGCCCAGCTGACCGCTCTGCGCGACGAGCAGCCCGATTCCCAGACCGCGGTCGTGGATTCCGCCGACTGGCTGGAGCGCCTGATCTACGACGAGGTCTGCCGGGAATATGGCGTCCGATCCATCGAAAAAGCGGACGGCGGATACGGCAAGGG
>JAZUCR010000335.1:0-8211 GCA_045639225.1 Victivallales bacterium | reverse complement strand
CGACATCGCCATGGTCACCGCCGACAAGGTCGATCTGCGCAACATCAATAAAATGCCCGTCGAACGGGAGATCGCCAGGATCGACTGGGATGCCGGCGCCGCCGAAAAAGGACAGTATGCCCATTTCATGCTCAAGGAGATTTTCGAACAGCCCGAGGCGATCGGCAATGCCATCCGCGGACGTCTCGATCTGGAAACGGGCTGTTCCATCCTCAACGGCATGAACCTGACGCCGCGCGAACTGGCACAGATCACCCGGATCGTCATTGCCGGATGCGGCAGCAGCATGCATGCCGGTCTGCTCGGCGAATATTATTTCGAGGATATCGCGGGGATCTCCACTTCGGTCGAACAGGCAGCCGAATTCCGTTACCGCAATCCGATCATCGAACCCAATACGCTGGTCATTCCGATCAGCCAGTCGGGTGAAACCGCCGATACGCTGGCGGCCGTCCGGGAAGCCTTGCGCAAGGGTGCGATCGTCACCGCCCTCTGCAATGTGGTCGGTTCCACCATCGCCCGCGAATCCGGACGCGGGATCTATCTGCATGCCGGACCCGAGATGAGCGTTGCGTCGACGAAAGGATTCACCACTCAGGTGGCGGTCCTGCTGCTGTTCGCCCTGCTGCTCGGACGCAACCGCCGCCTCAGCCGCAGCGAAGGGATCGAGCTGGTCAAACAGATCCAGGCCGTGCCCGATCTGGTCCGTGCGGTTCTGGATCAGGCTCCCGAAATACAGAAAATCGCCCAGCGATATGCTGAAGTGGAGAATTTCTTCTATATCGGACGCGGCTGTCTTTATCCCGCCGCGCTCGAAGGCGCCCTCAAGCTCAAGGAGATCAGTTATATCCATGCCGAAGGCTATCACGCCGCCGAATTGAAGCACGGACCGATTTCCCTGCTGGATGAAAAACATCCCGTCCTCGCTTTGGCGAATGACATTCCCGGCAAGGACAAGATCATCGGCAACATCCAGGAATGCCGTGCCCGCAAAGCCCCGGTCATCGCCATCGTGACACGAGGCGAAAACGAGGTGCGGAGCATGACGCAGGATGTGATCGAGATCCCGCCCTGTTCGAGGTTTATTGCTCCCTTGCCGTCGGTCGTTGCCATGCAGCTCTTCGCGTATTACGTGGCGGTTGCCCGCGGCTGCGAGGTCGATCAGCCCCGCAATCTCGCGAAAAGCGTGACCGTGGAATGAGCCTGTATCCGGGATGATCGGCTGCACAAGCCGCCAATCTGAGCTTGTTGCAGCCGCTTCGCTCCCGCGGGCTGTCTGACTCGTCGGACCTGTCCGACAATCCGCGGAAGACATGCTGTGCTGTTGGTTCCGGCAGCCTTTTTTTTGCTGAAATCTCTGAAATCGGACAGATTGTGCTGAAAATAAAACAGTTTGTCATTGTCTTTTTCTATTTTTTGGTGTATAATATAAAGCATATTCCAAAGAAAATTGTGCTGAATTTGAAAAAACCACTAATGGAGGAAAAGACCATGCTTAAACGCCAAAACGACTTCGACACCTCATCTCTCCTCTCCTTGTCCTCCGCAGCTCGAAGAGCGGAGGGGGATCATCAATCATCATTCCAGCGTAAAATGCCGCAGCATTTTACGCTGATCGAGCTCCTCGTGGTGATTGCGATCATCGCGATCCTCGCGGGAATGTTATTGCCCGCGCTGAACAATGCCCGGGAAAGAGCCAAAGGAATTTCCTGCACCAGCAATCTCAAACAGCTCGGACTTGTTTTCATCAATTACATGAACGACTATAATGACAATCTTCTTTTTGACCGGAATGGTTCGTCCTGGTGGCTGGATTGGTGTATTGATTTGAACTATATTCCCAAGGGCGGGAAAATGGCTTACTGTCCGAATGCAAAAGTGAATCATTACGACCCCTCCCTGACCAGCAGTGAAAGAAACAAAATGCTGTATTCGACTTATGGCAGAATTTCCACCACGGATACCCTTCACAGCGGCCGCAGTTTCAAATGGGAGATTGGTGTCAGCGGGGCAAAGATCAGCGGCTATTCTGCGCGCCGGATGCAATATCCATCTGCATTCATTACAGCCGGTGACAGTTATCACAATGAGAATTATCCGACTCGTTCTTATGTCAAACCCAGGGCATCAGGAGGTCCGAATTTCGATTTGTCAGCCCACTCGGGGAACGGAAATTTTTTGTTTTTGCCTGGACACGTAACACCCTATCGAAAACCCGTGGAGATCCGTGATTTTCTGCTGAAAAACCCCTGTGCCGACGGATTGGGAATTCCGACTCTTTATGCTTATTACTCCAAAGCAGAGATTCCATTCTAAGGTTGAATGAGGAGAAATATGAACCATGAAAAAAACACTGTTATTGGCTTTCTTCTTTTTCGCCGCGGCATTGAGTGCAGCGCCGATTTTCGAAGAGAATTTCGAGGACCCCGAAAAAACAGCCATTCTCGACATTGAAATCGAGGCGGATGATCCCGCTTCAGGAGAGTTCTGCGGTCATCTCGCATATTCTGCCAATGCAAAATCCCAGATTCGACTGGCACGAAGTCGCAAGGTTATTCCCGTGGAAGCGGGACAATGGTACCGGCTGAGCGTCAAAACCCGGAATGATGTAAAACTCGGCGAGGTGAAATTCGGGCTCATCGAGAGCCGCAGTGCGGAGAAAAGGATTTCTCAATTTATCGACTATCACTGGAAAGCGGTCTCGCTGAACATCACCAACTGGCACACCAGCACGCTGGAATTCAAAACCGCCGCCAACACCAAAGGCGTGATGATTTACCTTCGCAGCGAAAACAATTTTTCCGGCTCCTCGTGGTGGGATGACATCCGGCTGGAAAAGTTCGAAAAGAAACTGCCGCCCATTGAGATCAAACCTTTCCGTGCGGCTGGTTCTTTCACTGATATCCCGACGAGATCCGCATTTGCCGTTACCGAGGGTAAACGCGGGGTGGTGACGAGAAGCAAAACCCAATATTTCTGGGAAACGCTCGACCTCGCCAAAGAAGGAATCGACGTGATTTACCGCGATCTTCCGCCAGGCGCCGAAATCAAAGCGTCCGTCATTCGCAACAAGACGGTCTGTTTTCAGGAAATGCGAAAACTTTCCGGCAGCGGCAATGAACGATTCAACATCAAATTGGACCAGCTGCCCGAAGGAATCTATCTTTTTCGTGCGGAACTCCGGGTGGACGGCAAAAGTATTGCCGTCCAGAAAAAGGAACTCTGGCGCATCGATTCCAGGAAAAGCGTTACCCCGAAACATGAGGATATCCGCAAAGTTTCCTGCGGTCCCGGTCGACAACGGTTGGTGAACGGAAAAATTTTCAATCATATTTACGCGGCTGCGGCTCCTACTTGGGGCTTGTTTTCCCATCACAAGGAATTCTGCAAACCGGATGTGGAAACCTACATCCAAAACTTGCAGGAACAGTTCGGTCAGGATGTTTTCGTCGTTTGGGCTTGGCGCGGACCGAAGTGGGACAACAGGCGGAAGGATTTTCTCCAAAAGGCCATCGCCGATTGCCGGGAGTATCTGGATTTCCTGCAGAAGCATAATTGTTATGGGAAAGCATGTATCATCATTACCCCTCACAAAAAAGAAGAACCGGATCTGGAAGAGATCCGCAGTTTCGTTCGGGGATTGAAGGATCATCCTGCATTGTATGAGTGGTATCTCGACGAGCCGGAATTCCGGCATACGCCCGAGGAGATGATACGGATTTCCTCTGTCGTCCGGGCGGAGGACCCGAACCATCCGCTCTACATCAACCTCTGCGACCCCACCAGGTTTCACCTCTATGCTCCGTCTTCCGACATTGCATCATACGATATTTACCCGTTCCCCGGTGCATCTCTTATCGAAAGCCAGAAGCGAACACAGGCCCTGCTGAAAGCATTTCCAAAGGCACCGTTCGACTCCTATCTGCAGATGTTCAATTTCAAGACGATGGACATGCCGACCTTCGACCAGCTTCGCGCCTCGTTCCTGCTGGATCGAATCAATGGGTCCCATTCGCTGGTTTCGCTTTCTTGGGGAAGTACGAATCAGAGTTTTCAGACCGATCCGGAATTGCAAAGTTATTACCGGGCGATCGTCTCCATGTTCCGCCGTCTCGAACCCGTTCTCCGCCATCCGGGCAACCCGATCAAGATCACATCTTCGCACGAATTTGTTGTTTCGGGTGTGTTTCAAGACGGGGACGATCCCGTTCTCATCATCGTTAATATTTCCGGCGACTCTCCGACCGATATCAGTTTTGTCCATCCGGCTTCCGCCGCGGAGGACTTTTTCGATCCAGATTGGAAATACGCCATGGAAAACGGAAAATATCATTTCGTTCTCGGTCCTAATCAATCCAAGGTCTTGCGCCTGAAACTGAAAAAATAAACAAACCAAAGAGGAAAACATGAAAAAGCATTATTTCTCCGCTGCGGCCGCTTTTCTTGCGGTTCTTTCCGTGTCTGCGTCTCCGGCAACCGAGGAAGCCGCTAAACTCGTCGCCGAGAATAATCTTCCGAATCTGGTGAAAAACGGCTCGTTCGAGAAAGTAGGGAAAGACGGTCGTGCTGTCAACTGGACTTTTTGGAAATCGGATAAATCCAATGGGAAAGTCGAATTTGAGAAAGATACCGGGGTCAAAGATACAGGCGCTGTTTTTACTGCGGGCAGTTCCAGTCTGTTCACCTCGGTGAAAGTCAATCCCGGGGAAAAAGTTTTTGTCAGGATCAAAACCTGCAAATCCGGAGAAGGAACCGCCTCTCTTTCCCTTCGTTTTCAGAATGCGGAAAGACAATGGCTTCCCTTCACAGTCAGAAAAAAGATTGCTTTCCCCAAAGACGGCGAATGGACCACTGCGGAAATCGTAGTCAAAGCACCAGCAAAAGCTGCGCGCGTTATTCCCATGATCGGGGCTTCCGGACTTGACAATCCGGACAGCAAAATCGTTTTCGACGAGCTGGAAGTTTACAATCTTTCCTCCACTGCGGAGAAGTA
Source organism: Victivallales bacterium (assembly GCA_045639225.1). Taxonomy (GTDB): domain Bacteria; phylum Verrucomicrobiota; class Lentisphaeria; order Victivallales; family UBA1829; genus SIG94. Next base: position 3,218 of record JAZUCR010000335.1, on the reverse strand, counting down.
ATTTCCGGATTCGGTTCGTATCTGCAGCAGCCTTTCTGGTGATTCCCGGTTTCCGCGCTCGTCGGACTGGTCCGACCTGTCCGACTGGTCCGACAAAGTTCGCGGAACCTGGATGCCGCACTAGATCAGGTCTTATCGGTCTTATTCAGCCTGCTTCTCTGTTGTCACAGACCGGCAAACAGGTCGTCGGAGGATTCGATGAACGGCGCGAATTTCTTGCGGAGTTCTTCCAGCTTGTCCAGATAATACGGCACATTCTCATCCCGCACCGCTTCATCCGCATCGGACAGCAGTTTGGAACTGTCCACCACCGAGACCCCTTTTTTGTCTCCGGTGATGTAGAAGGCGATCTGGTCGCCCTGCCGGTATTCGCGTCCGGATTTGATCGCCAGTTCATACGCCGCACTGCGTTTGCCGGTGCCGGCGGCGAGCTTGCGTTTGTAGGTCTCCGGCGAATCGGCGAGCGTTTCGCTTTTGGCCAGTTCGGCGAAGGGCAGGGCATGTTCGTTCAGCGCCTGCGTGAATTCGGCATGGATCCGGTCCGGAGCCTGCCGGTCGTGATGCAGCAATGCTTCGATGATCCGGAGCATGTAACGGCGCTGGAACGGTTCCAGTCCGCGGGATTTGAGGGCTGCGCCGGTCAGGGTGATCTCGCCTTTGGCGGTCAGCAGCGCGTAATTCTTGCTTTTGTAGCAGAACATGGCCGGATAGGATTCGTCGAACTCGACTTCGATCCCCGGCGGAAGGACCTGTTTCAACGCGTCGCCGATCTCTTTCAGCGTGCGCTGTTCCGCCAGCTGGAAATAGATACCGTCGGTATCCATTTCGATGATTTTGGAGCCGTTCTTTTCGAGCGTTTCGAGCATCAAAGTGAGGATCTCGCGGCCGCGGGCGGTGACACGTTCGGCCATATCGAAATCGTTGAGGAATCCCTGTTCGAATCCGAGGTATCCGTAGAACGAGTTGATCAGGATCTTGAAAGCGGATTGGAGCGCGTTGTAATAATCCTTTTTCTCCGGGGTCTCGGCCGAGCGGGCGGCATCTTTGGCCTGCAGACGGAAGGTGCGCAGTTTCTTCAGCCATTGCGGGAAGATCTGCAGCGTGTCGCGGGCGGGGATCCAGCCTTCGGACAGAATGACCGAAGGATACAGGGACCGGACGTCGCAATGGTCGATCCGTTCGAAAACGCCGGCTTCCAATGCCTGCGTCAAAGCTCCGGCGAAGGTCCTGCCGCGTTCGGCTGCCGGCAGAGCGGTCCCGGCTTTCAGATATTCGGCGGCGAACAGCGAATCGATCCGCGTGGCATTGCCGCGCACGATGCAGTTCTGATATCCGTATGGCACGATCTGGGTCTGGTAAAACCAGCTGGGCGAGAGGATCTCAGAAAGTGCGCGGGTCTCCCGCACGTCGTCCAGCGCGTATTTCAGCAGATTTTCGCGGTCATGGCTCCAGGCGTCGGTGATCGCTCCGCCGTCGATATAGGTCCGGTCGGGGGCAGCCACGCCGAAATGTTTCGCCGCATATTTCAGTCCGTAACTGTCCAGATTGCGGTGGACCGCATCGTAGAAATACAGCAGAAAACAGGTGTCCGCCACGTGTCTGCCGTAAATGTCGTAACGGGTATAGGTCACGATCCGTTCGGCCACGCTGAAACGGGAATTGCGTTTCTTCGGCGCGGAGCCGTCGCGGCCCAGTTTCAGCTTGAGCTTGTAACGTTTCGCCCGGGTCTCCAGATAAGGCAGATCGAAACGGAAGATATTGTGTCCTTCGAGAATATCCGGATCGCGTGCAGTCACTTCGGCGCAGAAAGCTTCCAGCAGTTCTTTTTCCGAGGGGAAATCCGCGAGGGTCAGGATTTTTTCCCAGCCGGTGCTGTCGGACAGCGAAATGATGATCACCGCATCGTCTGGCCGGTCGGCATTGGGGAATTCATAGCCGGGCGAACAGAGGGTCTCGATATCGAACTGGAGACGGCGCACGTCGGGGAAAGCCATGCCGGTAAACAGCCTCAGATCGTGCTGGATGAGAAACTGCTGGGTGAGATCGCCGAACAGACGGAACGGCGCGTTGGGCTGTCCGCCGGAAAACCCGGTGGTCTTCTTGAGCATGGCGACCGCGTCGTCATACTGTTTGGCAGTATCGAATTCGGCTTTGAACCGGAAATCGCCCGGCCCGGCCAGCGGGGTCACGCGGATTCCCGGATGATCGGCGGGAAAAGCTTCGAAAGCGGTGAGCAGGAACGGATGAAACGGCAGAGTGCGCCGTTCGACAGCATCGTTTTCCCGGCGGATGAATACTGCCGCAGTTCCGTCTTCGGCCGGTTCCACGGCCACGATCCGATCAAGCTGATCAGCCATAGGATCCCATCCTTTCCCCCTGTCGGGATGTGATTATGCTATCGAATATTTGGCAGCGGTCTTTTTCAGAGCGGCGACCTGTTTTTCCGAGAGAACTTTTCCGGCCGCGCGCTGTTTGGCCAGCGATTCGAAAAACGCCTGGTCGTCATAGACGCGGTTGCGGACTCTTTTCGGTTCGGCCCAGCTGGTGATAGTCTTCATTTTGACGATCAGTGCATCGACTTCATCCATGGAAACGGGCTTGGCCGGTGCGGCCGCGGGATCGGCAGCCTGCACGATCTTTTCATCCAGATGGAGTTCAGAAGCGATCCTGGCGAAATCGGGGAGTTCGTCTTTGTAACGGACTGCGATCCGGCCCAGAGATTTGATCTGTTTGTCGCTCAGCGTGCGGCCTTTGCGGACCTGGTCCTGCAGCGATTCGAAGAATTTCTTTTCATCGAATCCGCGGCGGCCTTCCTTTTCCGGAGCTTTCCAGCGGAGCGCTTTCATGGCAGTGAAAACATCCGACAGATTATCCTGCGGCGGCGCGGCTGCGGCTGCAGCGGCGCGTTTCTGCTGCCATTCCTGGACCATAGCCATCCGTGCGGCGCGTTCTTCGCGGGTGGCGTTCAGCTCTTCGGCAAAGCCGAATTTTTGCGCGCACTGCTCCAGATCGGGGAGCTGTTCCGAATATTTGACCGCCATCCGGAGGAGGGCCTCCCACTGCGGCGCGGAAAGCTGTCTGCCGGCATCGACCGCGGACTTGACCGAACGGTAGAATTTCCGGTCGTCATAAACCCGCGTTCCGCTTTTTTCCGGCGGATTCCAGTTCTGGATCGTGCCGAGCAGGGAAATCAGCTGGGTGCCTTTGGGGCCCTGCGG
>JAZUCR010000334.1:0-7847 GCA_045639225.1 Victivallales bacterium | reverse complement strand
TTTCCTGCCGTTCTGGATTTTCGTCATCGGACTGGCCAGTCCGATCGTGTCGGATATCATCGAACTGGGTCTGACTTATTTCACGAAACAGAAGCAACTGTATGATTTTCAGGATTCCTTTCTGGGCCGGGATGAGATGTTCGGCACCTTCATCCTGATCTCCTTCGGGCTGTCGTGGCTCTGGTGTTTTCTGATCCATCTGTTCTGGCGAGGGAAAGACCGGCCGACCCGCTGGGGCATGGCGGTTTTATACCTTGCGTTTCCGTTCATTGCGGGCATGATGATGTCCGCCGTGCTGCCGCACAGGTCGTCCGGGAAACGGACGGAAAACCGGAGACGGGTATGGTGCCGGTCCAATATGAGACAAATCGTCCTGGCACTCCGGATTTACGCGAACGACAACCGGGACCATTATCCGGACACGCTGGAAATGCTGGTTCCGGATTATCTGTCCGAAAAATCGCCTTTCCGCTGTCCTTCGGCAAAAGAGAATCATGGTTTCTGTGACTACCATTACTATGGGAAAGGCCGGAAATCAACCGATCCGGTCTTTCTGATCCTCGAAGATAAAATCGAAAATCACCGCGGCAATTACAAAAATCAGGCCCAATCCGACGGCTATTGCAGAGCAGCGAAAAAAATCGAATGAAGCCGACAGCGTTTCAGCCGAAACGGAACGAATTACTCAAAAATGTCAATATTCTGCTTGAATAATATGCAAAAACAGGTATATTATCAGACTAAGGTATTGAATAAACCGGAGTTCCGGAAAATCGAAACGCACCAGCAACCGAAACAGACATGAAACTTTTTATCCAGATTCCCTGTTACAATGAGGAAAAAACCCTGCCGGAGGTAGTCCGCGACCTGCCGAAAAAGATTGACGGCATCGATGAGATCGAAATCATGATCGTGGATGACGGCAGTTCCGACAAAACGATCGAAGTTGCCCGGAGCCTGGGGATCCGTCACATCGTGGAGCACGGGAGCAACCGGGGACTGGCAATGGCGTTCCGTCACGGCAGTGAATATGCGCTCGCGCACGGAGCCGATATTCTGGTCAATACGGACGGCGACAATCAATATTACGGCGGCGACATCGGCAAATTGTGTCAGCCGATCCTGGAAGGCAGAGCCGATCTGGTGGTCGGCTGCCGTCCGATCGTCGGACACCGGGAATTCAGTCCCGTCAAGAAACTGCTGCAGCTGGCCGGGAGCTGGACACTTCGCCGGATCTCCAAAACGACAGTCCGCGATGCGGCCAGCGGTTTCCGGGCCTTCTCCCGGGAAACCCTGCAGCGGATTTTCATTCATTCGAAATTTTCCTACTGCATGGAAACCCTGATCCAGGCGGGGAATTCCGGGATCCGGGTCGCGTCGGTGGATATCCGGGTAAACCCCAAGACCCGCGAAAGCAGGCTGTTCAAAAGCATACCGCAGTATATCCGCAAATCCGGCGGGACCATGCTGGCGATGTTCGTGCTGTACCGGCCGGGCAGTTTCTTCCTGATGACCAGCTTGCCGTTCTGGCTTTTCGCGCTGGCCATCGGCGCCCGCGCGGTCTATCTGCGCTGCACCGGCAGCAGTCTCTTCGGCGAGCATCTGCCGTCTTTGCTTCTGCTGGTCGTTTCTGCGGTTATCGGCATCATGCTGAATGCGCTCTCCGTGATCGGCGAACTGCTGAAAGCCCAGCGGCATTTGACCGAAGAAGTGCTTTACCTCGAACGGAAACGTCAGGAACATAAAGGACAATGACATGACCGGCAACGAGATGCTGACAATATTCGATCTGCGCGGCTCCTGCCGTCAGTTCCGTCCCGAACCGGTTCCCATGGAAAAGCTGAAGGAACTGTGTTCCTACGGACTCAAGGCGCCCACCGCATGCAATTTTCAGGATTGGCGGTTCGTGATCGTGACCGATAAAAAACTGCTGGACGGACTCGTAGTCCGAGGCGGTTCCAAACTGCTGTCGATGGCTCCGGCATGCATTCTGGTCTTTTATGCGGCGGACACCAAAAACATCCTTTACCATGACAATCTGCAATCAGCCAGCGCGGCCGTGGAAAATATGCTGCTGGCCGCACCGCTGCTCGGACTGGGCGCCTGCTGGATCTGCAATCTGCCGCGTCCGGCGGATATCTGCAGAATGTTCGATGTGCCGATCCGCTACCAGCCGACCGCCGCCATTATCACCGGCTATCCGGCTAAGGAGGTCAGGCCGATGCCGCTTCATGTGAATCCGGCGGACATCATCGGTGAAAATGTTTTTCCCAGACTGGCCAGAGAACCGAAATATTCATTTTTCAAATTGTTCATTTCCAGAATGATCGTGCTGTGTTACCGTTTTGCGCCGCTGTGGCTCAAAAAATGTTGGCTCAATGATCTGATCGACAGGAAATTCACCAAGAAATTTGATAAATAAAATCCAGGTTTTCTCCTTATGCCGGCAAAATCGATCAACACGTTTTTCACCTGGGATTTCATCAAAAAAGGATTGAAATTCGGCGTCACCTCCCTGACTGCGTGCGCGCTGAATTTCGGGATCAACATCATCGGCCACGAATGTTTCGGGATCAGCGTCAATATTCTGTATCCGATCGCGCTGGTGGTGGTTTCCCTTTCCACTTTTCTGCAATGTCGTTTTTTCGTCTATCCCGGCGCTGCCGATCGCAATGCGATGAAGCAAGGCTGGCAATTCGTGCTCAGCAGCGTGATCTTCCGGCTGCTGGAATGGATGCTGTTTTTCTTCCTCTACAACATCGTCGCACTCTCGTTTCACTGGTGGTATGTCTGCTGCATCATCATTGTGCAGACACTCGGCACGCTCAGCAAATTCTTTTTTTATAATTATTTCGTCTTCGGACACGGAAACGAAGTCCGGACGGATCATCAGGGAACTCAGTCATGACCATCCAGGAACAATGCCGGCTGCTGGCAGCTCAGACTTTGCCCCGGATCTTATCGCAGATCAGCCGGGATGAAAATATTCCCGATTACGGCTGCTGCGACCGGAATCATCACCACTATAAGATTCGCGATTTTTCCTCTGTCATCATCCAGCAGGCAGGTTATGCCGCCTGGTGTGCATCCCTGCTGCCGGGAAATGAACCTCTGGCGGACGGTCTGCGGCGGACGGCCCGGGCTGCCTGTCTTTACTGGAATAAACGTGCGCTTAAATTCCGCTCGTTCGAAGAATATTATCCCTGGGAAGAAGGTTACCCGCCCGCGGCGTTTTCAACCCTGGCGGTTGCGAAGCTGGCTATTGCCGGAATCGTCGAGCCCGAAGAAATTCATGCAGGACTGCGCATCGCAGCCGGTCAGCTCCTTTCCCGTTTTGAACCGCAGGCGGCCAATCAGCAGGCGGCGGGGACATCCGCGCTCTGCCAGATCCGGAAACTTTATCCGGACCTGGTGCCGGCCGGTCGGCTGGAAAAAATCATTGTCAAAACCCTGAACTGTCAGCATCCGGAAGGCTGGTATATGGAATACGGCGGACAGGACCTCGGCTATCTTTCCGTTACCATGGATTGTCTGTGGGATGCCTTCGATGTCACCGGCGATACCCGGTTCCGCGACTCTGCGGCGAAAGCCCTGAAGTATATCGGCAGATTCCTGGCCTGTTCGCCGCGCGGCATCGGCATGCACAATGCGAGAAACACCGATTATGTGGTGCCTTACGGCATTGCCCGTTTTCTGGATGATCCGGAACAGGCTCCGCTGGCCGCCCGGATTCTGACCGGACTGCTGGATAAAATCGAGTCGCCCGGCCATTATTTCCGTGCGGTAGACGACCGTTACTGGTGCCATTATATCGGACATTCGCTCTATCGGGCGATCCCGCTGCTCGGGAAACTGGAATCCGTTCCGGCCGAACCGGCTGTTCCGGAAAACTGTTTTCTGGAAGGGACCGGACATTTTCTCCGCGGCAAGGCCGAACCGTTCCGCGCCCTGGTCAGCGGGAAAAAAGGCGGCATTGTGACGCTGTTCGATGCGGCAGGACGTTCGGTCTCCGATTTCGGCTGGGTGATTCCCGACGGCAAGCGGCTCTGGGTCAACCACTGGTGGAGCGATCGATGGCAGATCGAACAGCAGGGAAACAAAATTCTTGTTTCCGGAACGCTGTCAGCTCACCGATACGCGAAAAACACACCATTTCGCCACCTGGTCCTGCGGGGACTGAGTCTGTTGTTCGGACATAAGATCATTGCCTTGCTGAAGGAAAAACTGATTTTCAAAAAATCCGGAAAATCGCAATATGTTTTCAAGCGCGAAATCGAATTTGCCGCTGATTCCGTAGTGATCCGGGATGAATTCGGCATACCGTCCGGCTGCACCCCCCGTCCGGCCCGCCGGGCATCGCAGCGGCATGTAGCCAGTGCGGACAGTTTCCATTTCGAAGATTTCTGCAATGCGGAACCCGGATGCAGGATCATCTGCGAAGAAAAAAGCACCGTCCGGGACAGCGTATTTTCTTCGGAACGGACCTATCATGAGCTGACCAAACCTTGAGGACGTTGTTTTCATGCATTCTCATTCCGGCACAACAGAAAAGAAAAGATCGGTTCTGCTTCGGCAGCTCGTTCTTGCCATCGCGGCCACTGTCCTGATCGTCTTTCTGTGCCGAAATATCTATCGGGACAGTGAAAAACGCATCACCCTGAGTTTTACCGTTCAATACGCCAATCAGATCAACAACCACTGGCAGATCTTCTATCGTTCGGCCGACGGCCGGGAGAAATTGAACATGCTGCCGCCGGTGTATCTGCGGACCGGCAAAGCGATTGCTCAGACCGTTTCATTCCCCTGCGGGAAGCTGAAATCGATCCGATTCGATTTCGGCTCGAATCCCGGAAAAATCGAAATGAGCCGGATCGTCCTGCAGGGAAAACAGCGGATAACCCTGAAAGACATGACCGGGCCCAGGGTCAATCAGATTCAGGATCTCAAGCTGTCATCAGACGGAATCAACGGTTTTTCAGCCAAAAACGATCCATTCATCACCTTTCAGCTGAAAAATCCCCTGACCGGAGGCCGGAATTGGGATTACTGGGCACTGGCGATCATCGTTTTTTCGACCTTTATCACTGTTCTGGCGGCGACTCGGCTGCTCCCCACGCAGACAAACCGCGGGATCTTTGCCGCCGACCTGATCCTGGTCGTCCTGTTTCTGACAGCTTTATTCATTCCAGTCTGCCATATCGATGACCGACAGGTTTCTGTCACGGAAAAACGCCGTCTGGCGCCCTTCCGTCCGCTGATTTCATCCAATATGCAAGTCAATTACCAGTTCGGCAAAAATTTCGAGGCATGGTTCGATGACCGCTTTTTCGGCCGTTCGGTTCTGCTGGATCTGAATGCTTTCCTGTTTTTGAAAACCAAATCGCCGCTGCAGCCCTATGGCAATGTTTTTTCCGGATTCGATGACTGGTACTTCTATTCCAGGGAAAATGCCTTGCGGAATTATCACAACCTGGATCTCTTTTCCGATCAGGAACTGGCCCGTGCTGCGGAAAATCTGAACAGGATTCAGCAGATCTGCAGGAAAAAACATAAAAAATTATATCTGGTGATCGTCCCCGACAAACACAAAGTATACGGCGAATATTTTCCCGGTGCGCCCAAGCTCAGACCGGATTCCCGGAGCCGGGCCCGACAGCTGGAAAAGTATCTCTCCGCCAATACCGGTATTTGCGTCATCAATCTGCTGGATATCCTGATCGCCAACAAGAAACGGGGACTCCTTTACTGGAAAAACAGTACGCACTGGAATGAAATGGGGGCATATACAGCTTATCTGGCAATCATGAAACAATTGGAAAAAGATTTTCCGGGAATCCCGCCCTGCCGGATTCAAACGGTCAAGCCCAGAAAAGCCACGGTCCGCGGCGATCTGAACGCCTTATCCAACGGCGATCTCATTCCGGACGACACGCTCTATCCGCTGCCCCATTTCAGAATCATTTACAAGACGGTCGGAGATTCGGTCGGGAAAGCTTTCGGGACCAGCCGATTGGTCAATCCGCAAGGAAAATACAACCTGCTGATCATACGCGATTCTTTTGCGTCCTCCCTGCTGCCCTATTTGGGGAATTCTTTCAGATCGGTCTCCGCGCTGTGGTCCGGCTACACTTTGACGCCCGGAAAAATGAAAGCTTTCGAAGAAGCCGACATTGTCATGTTCGAATGCGTGGACCGGCTGCTGCCATCCCTGCTGCGGGGAATTTCGGCCACCAGAGTCAATCTCGAACAGGGAGTCAGATAATCATGCTTTTCTCATCCATGACCTTCATTTTCGTCTTCCTGCCGCTGGTCATCTCGCTTTACTATCTCTGCCGGAGAGAACTGCGGAATTATATTCTGCTGGCCGCCAGCGTCATTTTCTATGCCTGGGGCGAACCCAAATACTTCCTGGTCATGATGCTGATCGTCGCGGTCAATTATTTCTGCGCACTGCTGATGGACCGCTTCCAGTCCTGGAAGAAACTTTACCTCACGCTGGCTGTTCTGACGAATTTCGGCGTCCTCGGTTATTTCAAATATACCAATTTCCTGATCGAAAATCTCAATCTGCTTTTTCACAACGCCATCGATCCGATCCAGGTCATCATGCCGATCGGCATCTCTTTCTACATTTTCCAGTCGACCTCCTACCTGATCGATGTCTACCGCGGGGAAACGCCCGCTCAGCGGGATTTTTACAAGCTCTTCCTGTTTATATCGTTGTTCCCGCAGCTGATCGCAGGACCGATCATCAAATACCACGATGTGGCCGCTCAGATCGATTACCGGGATTTTCAGTTCGAACATTTCGCCTACGGCATCAAACGCTTCATCATCGGACTCGCCAAGAAAATGCTCATCGCCAATGTCATGGGCGCCGTGGCCGACCGCATTTTCGAAGCCAACGGCTTCCATTATCCGTTCTGGATGACCTGGATCGGCGCCCTCGCCTATACCTTCCAGATCTACTATGACTTTTCCGGTTACTCCGATATGGCGATCGGACTGGGCGCCATTTTCGGGTTCCGCTTCCTCGAAAACTTCAATTATCCCTACATCTCACGCACCATCACCGAATTCTGGCGCCGCTGGCATATTTCTCTGTCCACCTGGTTCAAGGAATATCTTTACATCCCCCTCGGCGGCAACCGCGTTTCGAAGGGCCGCAATCTTTTCAATCTTTTCGTCGTCTTCGTGGCGACCGGCATCTGGCACGGCGCCAGCTGGAATTTCGTCGTATGGGGGCTATGGCACGGATTGTTCATCATCCTCGAAAAACTCACCGGTCTCCACAAGAAGGAATTCGGCTTTTTCGGACGGTTCTGCTGTCATATCTATACCATTCTCGTTTTCATTTTCGGATGGGTCCTGTTCCGGGCCGATACGCTTGCCGATGCCTGTATTTACATGAAGCGGATGATCGGACTGGATCGGAACAGTCAGGTCATGGTGCATTGGATGATGTATTTGAACTATGAAGACCTTGCGGTTTTTGCCATTGCCGCTTTATGTTCCTTCCCCCTCTTCCGGGATCTGATCTCCTGCCCCGCCGAAGGTGAAGGCGATGCCGAATTTGCCGGCCGGCAGAATTTCTGGAAAGTCGTCCCGGTCAATCTCTGGCTGATCATTCTTTTTATCCTCGCTGTCACCAGAATCGCAACTTCCACCTACAACCCGTTCATCTATTTCCGGTTCTGATACCGAATGATTCATCCGGCGCTGTCGCCGGGATCATGAAAAAAACGTATTCCTGATCGGTTTGCAGCTTGCAATTCTGACGGCCAGAGGTAAATTACGATTGGGGCATTTGTCCTATAGTTTCTGAAAGGGACTTGAAAAGCTGGTGT
>JAZUCR010000333.1:0-5087 GCA_045639225.1 Victivallales bacterium | reverse complement strand
GATGTAGTAGAAATCGAAATCCGGATCGTTCCGCCTGCTTTCCACGACTTTCCGGACTTTCGCGAACAGTTCCGGAGACGGCTTGACATCCCTGGTCGCTTCTTTCGTGTCGATCCCCTTGACCAGCCGGCCGGGTTCGAGCGTGGCCATCCTGAACGGAGAAGCGGCAAGATCGTCCGACTTGAAGCGTTCCGTAAACGCTTTGCCGCCCCGGTAGCCCATCGCATAGATGTGGCGGGGATACCACACCTTGCCGTTCTTCACGATGACGCCGTTTTCGATCCAGACCATCGACCCCGATTTTTTTTTCAGACGGGTGATGGGCTGCGAAACGGAGGCAATCTCCTTGTCGCCGTCGATCAGTTTCACGGTCAGCACCGCTTTGCCGCCTTCGGCCAGCGCGCTGCTGTCGAACGAGAACGGGATGCTTTCGCGGTCCGCTTTGAAGGTCTGCGTTTTCTTCGCCAGTCCGCCGCCGGAAAGAGTCATTCGAACTTCGGAACTTTGCTGCTGCGCGGACGATAACCGCAGTCTCAGCTGTCCGCTGATTTTGGAATGATCCTGGCCCGGATAGAAATTCCGGCGGTAACCGGGTGCGGCGAATTCGGCCCGGATCGGCTCATATACGATTTCAACCGGATAATGCCGCCCGAAGGTCATGCCGGTCTTGCGCGATTTCAGCGTCAGTTTGAGCAGGGGCCGGCTGCCGGATTTGCAGAGATATTCCACCTTCGGCAAATCGATCTTGTTCATCCCGCCTTTCAGGGTGACGACATGGTCGGAACTTTTGCCGTCCGGTTCCTCCACCTTGAGATCATAGGTTCCCGCCGCCGCGGGGTTCACTTCCGCGCTCAGTTCCAGCGGACCGGAATACACCCCGCCGGTGAAGTCCTGAATCACCGGATTCACTTTCAGGATCGCCACGTCCTGAGCCGCCTTCCGTTCCGGAAAACCGGTGAATTTACGGAAGTTCTGCGGTTCCATGAACCTGCTCACCAGCGGACTCCAGGTGGAAAGTTCCCGGACTGGCATTCGCGACCGTGCGATGTTCACCAGCCAGTCGGATCTCCATTTCATATTGCGCGTCATGTAAAACGCGCTGAACGGGATCCGCAGCTGAACCAGCCAGTGATCCTTGCCGTAAAAGACTTCCGATTCCCAGAAAGGCCGATACGGGTCGGGGCGGATCACGCCCGCTTCGCCGTAGAACATCGTGTGGCGGAGGTTGCCTGCGGTGACTGCGAACTGGTAAAATTCATCGGGTTGACCGGTCGGAGCCAGAAAGATCTCCACCGAGTCGGTACTCCACATCGCGGACGGGGATTTCGATTTGCGGAGTTTGTTCATCCGGCTTTCCTTGCACAGAATGCTCAGATACAGATTGTCCGCGTCCGCAGCGACTTTAAAAGAGGTCTGCACCTCCGGTTTGGTCTTCCCGCTGGATTTGAGCAGTTTGAAGTCCGATTGTTCCGGAACGTCTTTCCAACCGGCGGCGTCCGGATCGCCGCTCAGCGGCAATGGTGTGTTGATGATTCTGACCTGTGCCGAAAGCGACAGCACAGCGGCGAACAAAGCAATTGCAAACTGTGGTCTCATATCTCGTTTTCCTTCCAATGACATATAGTAGTGGCCCTTCAGGGATTTTTGTTGGTTAAGAAAAATCGTCGAGAACAGACTGACGTCTGCCCGCGGCACGGACATTTTTGAACACAGTGTTACTTGTTTTCGGTCAGAACTTCCGTCAGCGCAGGGATGCCGGAGTCATCGGTGTAAATGCGGGCTTCCACACGGCTGTCGTCGATGTCCAGCACGGTGAAGCCTGATTTCAGTTCGAAAACGCGGATATCGAATTCGGCCTTGTCAAGCATGGCATTGAGCTTCGCCGGAATTTCCGGTGCGGCTTTTTTGTATTTTTTTACGGCATCACGGAATTGGTCAAGGTTCATGGCGACATTGATTTTGTGACCGGGAGTCCAGTGGCAGCCCATGCTGGTCGTGATAAGCTGCGCAATTTGGCCGACGGCCGTTTTTCTGGTAGTGAGGGAGAATTGGTGTGTATGTGCCGCCAAAATCACAGCATGTCGTTTTTCAAGCATGTCGATGATTTCCTGATAGCCGGGCAGGACCCAGAACGGATTGCGGAACGCCACGGGCATCACGGGCAGATGTGACAGCAGAAACACATACCGTGTTTCCGGATTCGCCTCGAGCGTTTTCTTCACAAATCCGGCAATTCCTTTTTGAGCGAGGTATCGGTTGAGCGTCAAGTCCCTCGGTTCTATTATCGTCGAGTTGATGAATCCGTCCACCGCAATATACAGATCCTTCCCACGCCGGAACGCATAGTTCCCATCGGCAAGTTCCGCAACTCCGAGTTCCGCAGCCACCAACGGCAGCAGCGCTTTTTTCACCGGACCCGGATCGTTTACTGTTCTGAGTTCGCGGACGTCGTGATTTCCCTTTATGACCAGAAAACGGTGCGACGGAAAATAATTCCGGACCGTATCGAACGCTTTCTTCAGCATATCTTCATGCAGTTCCGGCGTATCGCAGTCGCCCTGTCCAATATCTCCGAGCTGGATCGCAAATGCCGTGTCCGGTCCCGTCTGCTTCATCGCCGCTTCCAGCAGTTTCCGCGACGGACCTTTCCACATGCTGAAATTGCGTTTCCGTTCCCTGGCCCGCGCGCCGCGGACCAGCGGAACCGTATGATATTCCGGTGCATCGAAATGCACATCGCCCAAAACCATTACCTGATACTTCTCCGCATTGCCTTCCGTCAGCGTGGGCCGGTCCCCGGCGACCGTCGGCAGACAAATGAGAAGAATTGCCGGAAGCAGGAAGAGAATCTGTTTTTTTAACATAGGAAAAAAACCTTTGCTTGGTTGAAGAGCCAATTTCAAAATGTTTTGGCTCATCTTGTTAAAAATTTGATTTTTACAGCATCAAACCATTTTTGGCGCATCGACTGTGATTTAATAGTTGAATCAGGGGCGGGTATGCTTATTTTCCCAGCCATGCAGAAACATCATCATGTTGCCTGATTTTTTCTCCCGGAATTTGACATTGCTGACCACTTCCGCATGACCATCCAGAAAACCGCAGTTGTTCATGGATCCGTTCGGGTCGCCGGAACCGTTTTGTCCCGGTGTGGATTTATAATTGCCGCCGTGCCGGAAAGCGATCCAGGTTATCGCCCCGTCCGATTTTTCATTAAAATTATCCTTTACTCCGTGACCGAGCGTAACCAGCGTGGTTGTCGGAGAAAATGCGACTTTGAGTTTATGAAAACTGCTGGTTGTCGTCACAGTCGTTGCCAGCTCCGGGCTGTTTCCGGAAAGACTGCAGTTGATGCTGATGTGACCATATCCATAATATTGATATTTAGGAATATTAGTACTGCCCCGAATCACAGGAAGTGGTTCGCTGGGACAGGTAATCAGTTTATTGATCTGAGCTGTCGTCGGGGTGCGGTAAAGTTCTCTTGCCGCGTTGGTATACCAAACAGTACCGTAGACTTTTCCCGGCAATAACCATTCGTTGTTGTTTGACGCATAAGAAAAATAGGCGGAAAGAATTGTCTTGTGATTGCTTAGACAGCTGATCCTTTGGGCCGTCTGTCTCGCCTTGTTCAGCGCTGGCAGCAGCATGGCAGCAAGAATTGCGATGATGGCTATAACTACAAGAAGTTCTATCAGCGTAAAGCTCCGCTTACGCTCCAATGATGAATGATGATCCTCCGCCGTTCTCCGAGCTATGGAGGACAGGGAGATGAAAGATGAAAACTTGTTCATGTTCTGTTTCCTTTCTGCAGTTATTTTGCATCTTGGATCTTGTGTCTTGTTGCTTGAGTCTTCCCCCATATTATATCCGGGAAGCGGGGAATGACAAGACGGAAACTTGAGAATGGCTGAAATTCCATATTGTGGAACGCCTTCCGGTTTGACATCCGGAGGAAATGCAATATATTTACGAAAACGGGAAAGGAGATCGATCATGGACAGGGACGTGCCGGTGAAATCGGTGAAGAAAGCGCTGGAGATCCTGACGACGCTGCTGTTCGACGATCCGGAGGAAAACGGATTCGCGCTGCATACGCTGGCGGAACTGCACAACATGCCCCGGAACAGCGTGCACAATCTGCTGAAAACCATGAGTGCCTGCGGTTATGTCGAAAAAAACATCCACGCCCGCTATACCTACGGTCCGGTCTGCCGGAAGATGATTTACCACAATTACCGGCGGGATGCCGATTTCCGGGAGAAACTGATCCGGATCATGAAGGAAACCGGCGCCGCTCTGGGCGTGGTGATGGTCTACGCCGTGCTCCACAATTACCGGTGGATCCCGATGATGCGGGTCGGTCCGCGGAAAATCTATTCGATCGATTCCGAGGTGCTGGGACCTGCCCGCCTCTACGAAACGGCAACGGGACGGGTGCTTTACTCCTGTTCCACGCCGACGGACCGTTCGCGGATCCTTGAACGGAACGGGCATCCGGAAAAGATCTGGCCGGACCATGAGGCGGAAATGCAGAAGATCAGGCGGCGGAAATTCGCATTTGTCCAGCGGATCTGGGACGGCGTCGATACGGGACTGAAAACTTTTGCCGTACCGGTTTTCAGAAGGGACGGCAAACTCGAAGGCGCGCTCGGCTGTTATTTTCCAGGCAGGCACCAGGAGCTTACGCCCATGCTGCAGACCAATGTCAGACGGGTCCTGCTGAACGCGGCGGACCGGATCGCGAACTTGTGGGAGGATCCCGCGGAAGGATAAATGAGTCTGCGGACACCGGAATTGCGGAACGATCCGTTTTCACTTCTTTTCCGGAGACATTTTGAAACGGATTTGCAGTTAACGGAACGGTATGTTATATTACCGATCGACCAACAAAAGAAAGGAAAGTCAAATGAAACGTCTCGTCTTTGCCGCCGCTTTGCTGTGCGGTGTCCTCCTCGCCGCCGAACCGGTCAGGGAAATCAAGGTCCTCACCAGCGGCAACAGTTTTGCCATCAGCGTCATGGGCGCCCTCCGGCAGGACGTCGCTGCGGATCCGTCCTGCAAAATCAAGATCGTCGGAGCCAACC
>JAZUCR010000332.1:0-10859 GCA_045639225.1 Victivallales bacterium | reverse complement strand
GCCCGGCGACCTCCCGATCGTCAGAAATCTGCGTCAGACCCTCAGCACCATTGATCCGTATCACCCTGTGCTGACTTTGACCAACATACCGTCGAACCATATCGTGTTCGGACCGACCGGGGATATCCTGATGGCGGACCGTTATCCGATCCGGGGGAAGGAGTCGCGTTCGATGGGGGATATCCGGCGGCATTTCATCAGCGGCATCGGCAATGCGAAAATGGGGATGTGGTTTGTGCCCCAGACCTTTCATTGGGGGGCTTACCAGAAGCCGTGGTCGAAATTCCGTTATCCCACGGAAGAGGAAATGCGGTCCATGGTTTTGCTCGCCATGAATATGGGCGCGAAAGGGTATTGCTTTTACAGCCACAGTCCGATTTTCAATCAGCAGGAAAAACACGATCCCGGTTCCAGCAAGTGGTTCTGGCCGCAGGTTGCCAACGTGGCGAAACTCCTCCGTGAACTGGAAGATTTCTTCTTCACCGATGACGTTCAGCCGGTTTCCTGTAATCTCGAAGGGAAAAATCCGGTCGAAGCAAAACTTTACCGTTCCGGGAAAAAGACCTGTGTTGTGATCACCTGTGATGGTCCGGGCAAAGCCAAAGCCGGATTCCGAATCCCCGGCAACCTCAAACTCAAATCCCGTTACGGCCATACCGTCCGTCTGGAAGACGGCAGTTATGAATTCACCGGAAATGATATTGGGTCCGATGTTTTGACAGATTATTAAACCAATAGGAGATGTTGGAATGAAAAAAGGTTTTTTTGTCCTGTCGGCATTTTTTGGCAGTCTGATGCTGTCCGCCGGGATTCCGGAAGGGTATAAAGAGCCGGAAGAAAAGTCTGAAGTCCTGTTTTCCGATGACTTTTCCGGCGGATTGGACAACTGGAAGATTTGGCGGGGACGGCAGGTTTTCAAGATCGTCCCCGGAACCGGCGACAACGGCTCCCCCGGACTGGTTTACGAACGCCCGAAGCCGGACAAAAGTTACGGTCTGCTGCATTACTGGTTCAAAGGCGTTCCTGGGAAACGCTACCGTGCCCGGGTCATGTGCAAGCTGGACGGAGTCTATTCTCCCGATGTTAAGCAGGAAAAACTGTCCGTCCAGATTTTGAACGTGGTCCATTTTGCCGACGGTACGAAAAAACGCACGGGCAGCAAAGCGGCGTATGTCGCGTTGCGAGGGAAAAAAGATCTTCCCTGGCAGGAGGTGGTTCTGGAGTTTTCCGTGCCGCCCGGAACCGAAAGCTGTGCCGTCGGCCTCAGCCTCTACTGGCCGAATCTGGCCGGCAAAGTCACTTATGACAATTTCATTCTGGAACGGCTGGGCGAGCAGAATGCAGTCATTTATCCCGTTGTCCCGAAACAATTCCATTTAAGTCGGGATGGCGGCATGGAATTCCGGGTTTACGATTATGCCGGACGACCTGAAAAAGATTTGAAATTCTGCGTCCAAAGCCAGGACAAAAGTCTATCTTTCCCCGTGAAAAACGGCATGGCCAAAGTCAAGGTTCCGGCTCCCGCTTCCGGAAAACTTCCGGTCGAAGTTTACCTGCTGGATGAAAAGACCAAAACCGTTGCCGGGCACGAAAAATATGTCTTTACCGTCGGCGGCAAAGAAACTCCGCCGGAGGGTGCGGTGGAAACGGACCGTCAAGGCAGAGTCAAAGTGAACGGCAAATATTTCCTGCCGGTCGGTATTTTTTCCGGTTACAACATGATGACCGAACCGGAACTGAAACGACTCCATGATGCCGGATTCAATGCGGTGATGCCGTATTATTCGATGAAGATGTCGGCTTTCGGCGGTCAGCAGAAAACCACTCCGGCACTGATGAAAAACCTCAATGCCCTGCACAGGCACGGCATCAAAATCATGTTCGACCTGATGTCGCAGGTCCGCCGCGGCGTCTATCAGTTCGACGACGTCAAGGGGAATCTGAACGTGGCGGAGCATGTCTGCCGGACAGTCTGCCGGCATCCCGCGGTCCTGGGTTGGTATCTCACCGATGAGAACCAGCCCGGCGACCTCCCGATCGTCAGAAATCTGCGTCAGACCCTCAGCACCATCGATCCGTATCACCCCGTGCTGACTTTGACCAACAAACCGGCAGATCATATTGCATTCGGTCCGACCGGAGACATCCTGATGGCAGACCGTTATCCGATCCGGGGGAAGGAATCGCGTTCGATGGGGGATATCCGGCAGCATTTCACCAGCGGCATCGGCAATGCGAAAATGGGGATGTGGTTTGTGCCCCAGACCTTTCATTGGGGGGCCTATCAGGAGCCCTGGTCGAAATTCCGTTATCCCACGGAAGAGGAAATGCGGTCCATGGTTTTGCTCGCCATGAATATGGGTGCGAAAGGGTATTGCTTTTACAGTCACAGTCCGATTTTCAATCAGCAGGAAAAACACGATCCGGGTTCCAGCAAATGGTTCTGGCCGCAGGTTGCCAACGTGGCAAAACTCCTCCGCGAACTGGAAGATTTCTTCTTTACTGATGACGTGATCTCAATTCCATGCACGGTCTCAGGAACGAATCAGGTTGAGGCTAAATTTTACCGCACCGGAAAAAAGAATTGTGCCGTGATCACCTGCGACGGTCCGGGAAAAGCCGACGCCATACTCCGGATCCCGGGCGATCCCGAACTCAAATCCCGTTACGGACATACCGTCCGTCAGAAAGACGGCAGTTACCGTTTCACCGGGAATGACATCGGGTCCGATGTTTTGACAGATTATTAAACCAATAGGAGATGTTGGAATGAAAAAAGGTTTTTTTGTCCTGTCGGCATTTTTTGGCAGTCTGATGCTGTCCGCCGGGATTCCGGATAGTCTCAAAAAGCCGGAAGAAAAGTCGGAAGTCCGGTTTTCCGATGACTTTTCCGGCGGATTGAACAACTGGAAGATGTGGCGGGGACGGCAGGTTTTCAAAATTGTCCCCGGGACCGGCGACAACAGTTCCCCTGGACTGGTTTACGAACGTTCGAAACCGAACAAAAGTTATGATTTGCTGCAATACTGGTTCAAAGGGATTCCCGGAGAACGCTACCGCGCCAGGGTCATGTGCAAGCTGGACGGAGTCCATTCTCCCGATGTTAAGCAGGAAAAACTGTCCGTCCAGATTTTGAACGTGGTCCATTTTGCCGACGGCACGAAAAAACGCACGGGCAGCAAAGCTGCGTATGTCTCACTGCGAGGGAAAAAAGATCTTCCCTGGCAGGAAGTGGTTCTGGAGTTTTCCGTGCCGCCCGGAACCGAAAGCTCTGCCGTCGGACTCAGCCTCTACAGGCCGAATCTGGCCGGCAAAGTCACTTTTGACAACTTCATTCTGGAACCGCTGGACAGCCAGGATGCCGTCATGAATCCGGGTGTCACGAAATAATTCCGTCCACAAGAAAAGGAATTTGCCGATCATGCTGAAAAATGCCGGGATCAAACCCATCAGCGGGACCTTTGCCAACATGCTCATTTCGGACACCGGGATCGTCAATGCCGGCCTGAAAGATTGGGAAAACGACTTCAAGATGATGAAAGCCATTGGCATGGATCACATTTTCATCATCCGCACCGAATGCGAACAGAACGGCGTCTATCTTTCGGCCGAAGATCCCCGCTCCACCACCTGGCCGGAAGATGAATGTCTGCTGGACATGATTTTCCGGTTGAGTGAAGATTACGGAATGACCGTCTATCTGGGCGGGCCCCAGAGCATCACCAATCTGCACAAGGGCGACTGGCACAAGGAAGTCGATGACACCAAACGCTATTATGACCGCACCGTGGCCAAATACGAGAAATTCCGGTGCTTCCGGGGGCTCTATGTGACGCTGGAGGCGCTGCCGTGGCACTTCAACTTTCTGGACATCTGCACCGAAGTGCTGATCTATATGCGCAAAAACTTTCCGCAGATGAAAACCTTCATGTCGCCGGGCTTCCGCGGTCTGAAAGGCGATATGAGTTCGCAGTATTCGGTTGACGAATGGGTGGACATCTATGGTCGTTACTTTTTCGAGCGTGTCGCCGGACTGCTCGATTATTGCGCGCCGCAGGACAAGATCACCTGTCCGGCATGCCGTTACGGCAAAATTCTCGACAACGGCATCAGGGAATGGTATACCAAAGTCGGAGAACTCTTTGACCGCTGCGGGATCGAACTGTGGACCAACGTGGAAACCTTTCAGCAGCCGTTCCCCGGGCACGGCGAACCGAGCGGCGTCTACCGTCAGATCGACTACCGCAGTCTCTACATGAAACTGCTGGAGGCTTCGCCGCTGGTCAAAAAAATCATCACCTACGAATTTTTCAGTCTGATGAGCCCCAACACCGAATGGGGGTCGTCGCGGCGTCTGCTGGCCCGGTATCTGGAAATGCTCGGCAAAGATCCCGCGATCATCGATGAAATCTACGGACGTTGAAGCCCCGGTCGGCCCGCTGGTGGACTTGCCGCCCGACCACTGATCCAGGGATGTCTTCCGCCGGTTATTTGTCGAAATACGCGCCGTTGCGGTACCAGCCCTGGGATGAGTTGTAAAGCCAGATGATGCTCTCCCCCATCTGATAGGACATATTTCCCCTGCCGGTGGACTGCAGACTGCCGTCTTTCCGGATGTAATTCATAGTTCCCTGACTGTGCTGGAACGCCCGGTAAGGTATGTGTTTGTTCGCGCTGGTCAGATATTCGTAATTCCCGGTTTTCCCGAACAGGGCCAGATACTCGTTACTGATATTGTCGTTCCGGGCTTCCAGCAGGATCATCAGTTCCGGATCATGTTTCAGCGTGGTCGGTTTGGCCATCAGATCCGAAGTGGCGACATGTTCGTTCATGGCATAACTCCGGGAGATCGCCGAGGTGACGCTTCCCTTGCGAGAAGCGCAGACAAAACTTTTGTAGGCATGCTTCGTGCCGACCTCGCTGTTCCGGCCCAGATAGGTGATGATCAGCGCGTCCCAGCAGGAACGGGTGACCGATGAGCTGCCGTTTTTCGGCATCCTTTTGTAATCATCCGAATACATGATCATCGCCGTGCCGAGCTGTTTCATATTGGCGATGCAGCCGGTCCTGCGGGCGCTTTCCTTTGCCTTGTTCAGTGCAGGCAGGAGCATCCCCGCCAGAATCGCGATGATCGCTATGACGATGAGGAGCTCGATGAGCGTAAAGCTGCGCTTGCGCCCGGCTGATGAATGATGCGTGATGAAAGATGAAAACCTGTTCATGTCCGTTTCCTTTCCGTTATTTGTTTCCCCGCAGGGTGATTGCAAAAAGATAATGCTCGATCCCCGGAACGATATTGCCCAGATTCCGGCAGGAGACCGAACGGATTTCCGTCTCCGGACGCGGATTGACCCATTCCCACTGGTAAAGATAAAACGGCGCTTTGCCGTTTTTCAGCTGCCAGACATACCGGACATCATGGAGAAGACGGTTCTGGACCGGACTGGCTGACCGGGTGCGGCGCGGCAGTGCACTGCCTGTATTGACCGCATGGCGGGCATAAATGTCGAGGCTTTTCCCGTCCGCATACCGGATCGTAAAAATCGCGCTTTTGATCCCGTCAAGCCAGCGGCTCTGGCGGGAATTGATGATCGGCGGATTGGCGGTGACCAGTTCGGAATGCAGGAAGATGAGCGCCGATGCCTTGGCATCGATGCTGATCGTGACCGGTTTTACATCAGTCCTGATCCCCTGCCCTGCGGCAAGTTCCATCGGGATGAATCCGACCGTCCGTCTGCCGCCGGGAACTGCCTTGAACGGGGCCGGGAGAAACTTCACTCCGGAGAGCGCAACGGTCTTGAAGCTGCGTCCCGCCGACGGATTCGGGCGCACGCTGTACATCGGCATGACAGCGGCGCCTTTTTCGCTGAGCCAGTCGTTCATGGTGCTGTGTTTTTTACTGTAGAAGTTCCATGCTTCTTCGGCAGTGGTGATCACGCTGTGGCTGCCGTAAGTCTCCTCGGGATCCCCGTTGGAACCGTAGAGGATGCAGCCGATCCCCTCGAATTTCGGATCGCGTCCGATCTTCGCCGGATCAAGTTTCCCCATCGCGGACTGATTGAAGACACCCCAGACCGTGTAACCGAGACCGGTGAAAAGTTTCACCCCCTGCTCGCCGCCGGACCAGTTCATCATCACGATATCCCGCGGCAGCCGGTCCAGATTCAAGTAATTGTCAAAGGGTTTTCCGCCGTTGTGGTCTCGCTGAAGCATATCGGAAAACATCAGCATCCGCACGTTTCTTTGGGACAGAAACTCATGTTCTTTCAGGATCGTCTCCCGGAAAATTTCCCGCCGCGGACGTCCGTTCTGGGTCGGCTCGACATTCTTTTGCGGATAGTGCCACCATTCGTCGTTGCAGGTATCGAAATACTTGGGTTTTATCTCCTCGATCCACTCGCCGCGCGCGGCATGAAGGTATTTCCAGAAATCCGGATGCAGCGGATCGGCATCGCCCCGTCCATAGCCTTTCAGGATCATTTTCGGGAAATTGTTGGTCATTATATAATTCGCATGGGAACAGCTCGGCATGACCGGGACAATGTCCAGATGACAGCTCCGGCAGGAAACCGCGAAATCGCGCATTTCACGCCAGGAGAGATGACTGGTGGAACGGTTCAGTTTTTTCCCGTCCGGAGTCTCATAAATCACCTGCGAGGGATTCCGCAGACCGAGGAGATTCATTTTGTTCAAAATGCAGAAACGATAGGCGAAATCATACATCCCCGCTTTGATCTCGTCGAAACTGTCGGCATACGGCCTCAATTCCTTGCGCGGCAGCCAGTAACAGGCATCGAGCCAGCGCTGGAGATAACGGTTGGGAAGATCCGGCCAGTCGGAAACGGTGACGCCCGGCAGGGAATCCTCATTGCGGAGCATGGCATACCGCGCCAGCTGTTCGAGTGTGGAAATGCCATGTCCCAGACCGGCTGCATCTTTTCCACGAATCGTGATCCCGTTTCCGGAAACGACAAGCGCGTATCCTTCATTTTGAGTCACGGCCGGGAGTTCGGCAGGGACCGGATTTCTGCCGATCACAATGGTATCGGCGGACAGCGGTGCCGTTTTGCAGACCAGTTTTTCCTGAAGGAATCCGGACCAGATTTTCGCAAGACGTTCCGGAACATTTTCAGTCATCCCGTCGGGATAAAAGAGCGTCCATCCCGCGGCGGGGAGTATTTCTTTGCTCCATACGATATTTTTCGGTTCGGGAACCAGGACGGTGCTGCCGTAAGCAAGCTCGGGATGCCAGTGCAGCGGTTCCGTCCTGCCCGCGAAAATACAGCCGGTCTCATTGTTATAAATCGTGAAACGCTGGACCCCGCTGGAACCGGTGTAATCCT
Organism: Victivallales bacterium; assembly: GCA_045639225.1. GTDB lineage: Bacteria > Verrucomicrobiota > Lentisphaeria > Victivallales > UBA1829 > SIG94. The sequence goes on along the minus strand of JAZUCR010000332.1, from coordinate 3,516 downwards.
TGAGGAAATAAAAATCCCGGGCTTTCACGCCGTGTCCGGTGATTTTTGCCGAGGGACACGCCAGCCGGAATTCGAACTCGCCGGGAACGCCGGTCAGCAGCTTGCCCTGATGGAAGAAGAGCGCCGGTTTTTCCGGGAACGGCCGGCTGGCCGGCTGACCTTTCGCAAGCAGCCTCAGAACGCCGGCTTCGCTCAGGTGATAGATCCGGTCGGTTTTACGGAGAAAAGCCTTGCCGCCGCCCGAAGCAGAATTGTCCGCGAAGAGCTGCAGTCCGTGAATGCTCTCTTTCCGATGCTTATCGAGAAACGTCTTCCGGACGGCAAAGACCGCGTTCCAGGAATCCGGCTTTTTTTCAACGGTGACCTGCCATTCCTTTTCCCTCAAATTGTTTTTCCGGACATAGCAGTCGGCAACCTGGTCGAAAAACTGGTGATAGGATTGCGACGCCCCGGCGGGGTTGACCACGAACTGATGATAACTGCGGTTGTCGTTTCCGGGAGACAGCAGGACTTGAAAGGAGTCGTCCCGCCAGATCTGTCCGTCGCGGTTTTGTTTGCTGACCAGTTTCGAGGTGTCGGTTTGCTGTTCGAAACGAACGTAGATGCATTGGGCGTCATGAAGGATTTTCACTGTGACCGGAGCTTTCAGCGTTCCTTTCAATGTATAAGCTGCGGATTTTGCGTTCCAGGCTTTTTCTGTCGGAACATGATCGACGGACACAGCATCCATCACCGGAACGGCGGTCAAGGGTGCCCTGCCCCGCAATTCCATCTGCAGGTCGCCGAATTGCAATGTTGCATCTTTCGAGGTCCGGCAGGAAAAATAGAGATTTTTCAGCTCGGAAAATTTCAGTCCTCCCCGGCTGGGGTCTCTGGAATAAAGACTTCGGCTGCGATAGGTCCGCAGGATGCCATCCGGTCCATGCATGATAAATGTACCGCGGAACATTTGGTCTTTCCGTCCGGCGATGACCTGCAAGGTCGAGGCGGAAAAGCCCGGAGCGATCACGGCGGGGAGCGAAATTTCACTGTATTCCCAGTCCGGCAGCTGCACCTCGGCGAGATCCTGTTCCAGTTTCCGGCTGGAGATGCCGGTTCTATCCGGAGAACCTTTACAGGCAGCGGCCGCCATTCCAGACTGGCCCTTATTCGAATATCGGGCGGTTTTTCCTTTCCAGTCATGGTAACGGGTCAGAGGAAAAAGCCAGCCGTATTCATTCAGACGGACGGCCTCCGAGGCAGTTCCGGAGAAAAGCACCGAGAGCAAAACGGCCATTGAACAAAAACACTGAAGCTTCATTCTGAAAGACCTCCATTCGAATTATATTCTGCTGGCAACAATGTAATTGCATCAAGGGGATTTTCAAATCAAAACCTGCCAAATAATCCTATATTTTCTGCCAAATGAAAGTGTCCGGAAAAATTGTGACCGTCCTTGCAAAAAACCAAATCCGTGCTACATTTGCTTCAAGTGCGGAACTTACGGAGAATACCGATGGATGAACAGGAAAAGATTTACCGTGTGATGATGGATAAACTCCCGCGGAAAACCGGTTTGTATCCGCATCTCATCCGTCTGCTTTCCCACAAAAACCAATATCCTCTGCCGAAAGAAAGAAAATTTATCGACACCCAGATCTGCATCCATTTTTCCGAGACCGCGTCACCGTTCGAAGTCCGTATCGGCGACCGGAAATACGCCGCGGAATGTCCCCGGGTCTACATCAAGCGGGCGGGGGAAACGCATCGGATCACCTGTGCCGACAACAACGTCCAGTACAGCTTCGACATGATTTACGACGCAAAAACCAACATCGAAAAATTGATCCCGGACGATTTGGTTTTATTTCCACTGGAGCTCACTCCGCGCATTCACGCGCTGGTCGCCAATGCCAGGGAATTCCTGCCCCATATCGAAGAAGACGGAGTCTGCGACCGGGTCGATGAATTGTGCTTCAGCATTCTCCATGAGATCCTGCTGTCGAGTCAGGGGATCGCCCCGAAGATCGACCCGCATGAAAAACAGATCCGCCGGGCTGTTTCCTGGCTGCATGTCCACCTGCTCTCTCCGATCGACTGGGGGGAACTGGCGGGACGGTTCGGTTTTTCCGAGCGTTCTTTCAACCGTTATTGGAAAACCTATATGAAGGAAACGCCGCATCAATATCTCATTTCGCTGCGCATGAAGGAAGCGAAGTGTCTGCTGATGGAAACCCGTTTGAGCGTGGGGGAGATCGCCGGGAAAGTCGGTTATGCATCATTGGAATCTTTCGGGTTCGCCTTCCGCAAACGTTTCGGGATCTCCCCGCATGCATTCCGTCGCCGGCAGCGGTGAGATACGATCAGTCTCCCGGCCGGAAAAGCAGCTTTCAAGCTCCGGCAAAACCGTCCGGATGATCGAAATCCGCCGTTTTGATGAAAAAAGTATATGGATTTGCGAATTTTGTGCATTGCATTCAAGCGTCACCGGCTCTATATTATGCGCAAAACAGATGGTTGCCGTCTGAAATCTGAAAAAGGAGTTTCCGCATTATGAACATGCCGTCCATTGGAACACTGCTGCGCTGCGGCAGCATTGATGAACGCAGGATCGCGTATTACCATGAGATCGGTCTGGATTCGCTCCAGATCGCCGGCGTCTACGAAGGCTGGCTGGCGCCCGGCGGCGCCGCCCGCAAGGCATCCGACGCCTTTTTCGAACTCTTCCGGAAATACGGTATCACCGTGCCGACGATGTTCATGTCCTACCCGAACCAGGACTGGAAAAATCCGCGCGAAGGGATCGGTCTGGTCCCGGAAAAGACCCGCGCCGAACGCATGCTGCTCTCCTGCCGCCAGATGAACTGGGCGAAACGCTACGGTATCCGTTACATCACCTGTCACGCCGGATTCATGCCGGAGGAACGCAATGAATTTTACGAGCGGTTCATCTCCGACCTGAAACAGCTGGTGAAATTCGCCGCAGCCAACGAACAGGAATTCCTGTTCGAAACGGGAACCGAAAACGTGGCCGGTCTCAAGCAGACGATCGAGGATATCGGCGAGCCGAATGTCGGGATCAATTTCGACCCGGCCAATCTGCTGATCTACGGCACCGACGATCCCGCCGTGCTGGTCGACCAGCTGGCGGACCGCATCCGGGTCATCCACTGCAAGGATGCCGATCCCGCCGAGGCGGGCACACCCCGCGGCAAGGAAACCGTGCTGGGCAAAGGCTCGACCCGGTTCGCCGAACTGCTCAAAAAACTGCTGTCCGGCGGGTTCCGCGGCCCGCTCATCATCGAACGGGAACTCCCGCTCGGTCCGGAACAGGAAAAAGATATCGCCGAAGCGGTCGGACTGATCCGCTCCATCATAAACTCGTTATAAAGGGGAGATGCAATCATGGGCAAAAAGATCAGAGTCGGAATTCTGGGACTGGGAAGAGCCGGACGGAACATGCATGCGCCGGAAATGGCCCTGTTCCCGGATTTTTATGAGATCCTCGCGGGCTGCGACCATGCCGCCGACCGCAGG